>NZ_JBHWJL010000030.1:29073-31307 GCF_042731495.1 Streptomyces sp. NPDC059853 | reverse complement strand
TCGTGGGTCAGCGCTGCGGCGGCGGGGGCGCGCCCCACCCGCCGGGCTGCTGCGGGAAGCCGTAGCCGGGGTGCTGCGGCGGATAGCCGTACCCCGGCGGCGGCTGACCGGGACCCTGGCCCTGCCCGGGCAGCGGCGGCGCCATGTGCGGCGGCAGCCCGCCGTCCTGGGTCCACAGACCCTGCTGCTGCTGGGCGCGGACGAAGTCCTCGGCGATCAGCGCGGCGAGATCGAAGTACGCCTGCCGGGTCTTGGGGCGCATCAGGTCCAGGTCCAGCTCGGCACCGGCCGCCAGATGCTCGTCGAACGGGGCGACGACCACGCCGCGGCAGCGGGTCTCGAAGTGGGCCACGATGTCCTCGACCTTCACCAGCCGGCCGGTCTCCCGTACCCCGGAGATGACCGTGACGCTGCGCTGCACCAGCTCGCCGTAGCCGTGGGCGGCCAGCCAGTCCAGAGTGGTGCTGGCGCTGCTGGCGCCGTCCACGGAGGGCGTCGAGACGATGATCAGCTGATCGGCGAGGTCGAGGACGCCGCGCATCGCGCTGTAGAGCAGGCCGGTGCCCGAGTCCGTGAGGATGATCGGGTACTGCTTGCCGAGCACGTCGATGACGCGGCGGTAGTCCTCGTCGTTGAAGGTGGTGGAGATCGCCGGGTCCACGTCGTTGGCCAGGATCTCCAGGCCGGAGGGCGCCTGCGAGGTGAACCGGCGGATGTCCATGTAGCTGTTGAGGTACGGGATCGCCCCCACCAGGTCGCGGATCGTGGCACCGGTCTCCCGGCGCACCCGGCGGCCGAGCGTACCGGCGTCCGGGTTGGCGTCGATCGCGATCACCTTGTCCTGCCGCTCACTGGCGAGCGTGGCGCCGAGCGCGGTGGTCGTGGTGGTCTTGCCCACGCCGCCCTTGAGGCTGATGACGGCGATCCGGTAGCAGGACAGCACGGGGGTGCGGATGACGTCCAGCTTGCGCTGCCGCTCCGCCTCCGCCGCCTTGCCGCCGATCCGGAACCGGGAGCCCGCCTTGGAAGCGGGCTGGGAGCGCTGCTTGTTGCGGCGCTTGTCCTGCAGCAGCCGGTCGGAGGACAGCTCGACGGAGGCGGTGTAACCGAGCGCGCCGGGCTGGGCCCCCTCGTACGGCTGCGCGGCCGGCCAGCCCGCCGCGGCCCGGGGGTCCTGCGGCGGCTGCGGGCCCTGGGGCTGCTGCGGCTGCTGCGGCTGCCCCTGGTGGGCCTGCGGGTGCGGCCCCGGCTGCTGCGGCGGCGCGAACTGCGGACCGCCCGGATGGCCGTACGGCGGCGGCCCGGCGGGGCGGTCGCTCTGGTCGTCCTGGCCGGGCGACGGCGCCTGCGGGTGGTGCGCGTACGGGTCCGCGGGCCGCGGCTGCGGGTAGGGCTGCCCGGGAGCGGGCTGGTGCGGGTACGCCGGGGCGGCGGGCGGCTGCTGCGGCGCCGGCTGCGCGTGCGGAGGGTGACCGCCGCCCGGTCCCTGCTGAGCCGGCCGACCCGGCTGCGGGTACGGGGCGTGGGCGGCGGGGCCGGGCCCACCGTGCTCCGGGACACCCGGGTACGGCGCGGGCGGCGGCGGGCCCTGCACCGGCCCGCCCGGCGTCTGGCCCGGAACGGGCTGCGCGTATGGCGCGGCGGGCCCGGCCTCCGGCGCCCCGGCCACCGGCGGCTGCGGTGCGGCGGCGGGCGGCGCGGGGGGCGCCGCCGCGGGCGGGGTGTACGGCGTGAGCGGCGCGTGCGGGGGCGCGGGCGTGGCCGCCTGCTGCGGGAAGGACGGCGGTACGGCGTCCTGCGGGCCGTCCTGCTCCGGCTCCGCTTCCGCTTCCGCCTCCGCGTCCCGCGGGCCCTCGTCCGCCTCCTCCGGAGCCGGAATGGGCGTCTCGGGCTCCGCACGGGCGAACTCGACCCGGACGGGCGGCTGCTGCTGTGCGCCGTCCGCCCCACTCTTCGGGGTGAAGACGAACGTGGCATCCGACGCGGGGGCGGCAGCGCCGGGACCCTCGGAAGCGGCACCGGCCGGTTCGTCCCGCTCGGGAGACGCGGTGGACGCGGGCGCGGCGGACTCCTCCGCCGTCTGCTGCCCGTCGGCTGCCTCGTCCTTCTCTTCCCGCGCTGCGGCGGGCTCCTCCGGCGCGTCGGCCCCGGCCGCCGCCGGCGGCGGCTTGATCTGGAAGTCCGGCGGCAGCGGCGGCAGTCCACCCGGCGGCGCGGACGGCGGCACCGGCGGG
>NZ_JBHWJL010000030.1:0-29063 GCF_042731495.1 Streptomyces sp. NPDC059853 | reverse complement strand
TTGATCTCTATGGTCGGCTGCCGCCGCGGCTGACAAGCCCGAGGCGGTGTCCTCGGCAGTGTGCTGACGGAGGGGGGCCAGGTCGCCGGAGTCGGTAGCTGCGGCGGGCGCTGCTCCCGGACGGCCTTGCGCACCGCGGCGGCGGAGAACTGGAGCGTGGTGCTGCCCAGGCCCTCGCCCTCCTCGCGCGGCGCGGGCGGCTGCTGCGGGGCCACCGAGGGCGGCACCGACACATCCTGCGGGTGCAGTTCGGGAACCGGCCCCCGGTCGGCGGACGGCGGCGGAACAGCGTCCTGCGGCGGAGCGGGTGGCGCGGCTGGCGGCGGTACGGACGCGGCGCCCATGGGCGGCGGAGGCGGCACGGACGCCGCCGCGCCCCCCGAGTACCAGGCGGGCGGCGTGTAGTCGATGGTGAACTGCCCGGTGGTCTCCGTCTCCTCCTCGAGCAGCTCCTCGTCGGGCCGTTCGTCGGGGACGGAGCTGTCCTCCCCGGTGCGAACCTTGTCCCGATCGGTGTTCACGACGCCTCCCGCTGCTGGTATTGCTTTCTGGCCCGGGCATCATGGGACCGTTACGCGGATGACGGACCTGAGCCCCCGTGCGGTTCCCTCGGCATGGACCGGGGTGAGTGGCCTCTCGGCGCGCACGCCGCGACCGCATCCAGCCTAATCACCACAGCGGGCGGAACCGCACCCTCCCCGCGACCGCGTTACGTACACCGATGAACAAATCGGTGCGATAAGGACAGGTGACTCGCTCAGGTCTCCGGGCGGCTGATCAACCGGCGTCGAAGTACCGGATACTGCCCACGATCTGCTGAATGGTCTCATCGGAGAGTTCGTCCTCATAGCCGGTGTCGGCCATCAACCCCCATCCCACGAGGTCGTGGTCGGGACCGAGATAGGAGATGCCGATGGTGAAACCATCCCGCACCGGGCATCGCGCGTCGGGGTCCGCAGGGAGCCCGGTCACGCGTGCGGTCGTGATGTGCCCCGTAATGCCGTGCTCGTTGCTGAAGGGTTCTGTCTCGGCTTCACTGTTGCCCTCCCAGTGCTGGTCGTAGTTGGCCAGCAGGAGATTGGTCGCCAGCAGCAGACTCGAGTTCTCGGTTCCGGTAGCCCCCTGGCCACCCCGCGTGCCGGCGAGAGCCCGCGCGTTGAGGGTCTCGTCGCCCGGGGCGTCGGCGGCCTCCGCCCATTCCTCCTCGGTTCTCTCCCTGCAACCCGTCTGAGGCAGTACCGCGGGGTCGTTGAGGGCGAACGCTATGCCGTTCTCCCGTTCGCCCGTATCGTCCGCCCACGTCAGGAGGACCCCCTCGGGGGCGATGTCCCAGTCAGGCGGTACATCGAAGGCGGTGTTCCAGCGACTGCTCGTGACCACGCGCCAGTCATCGGCGACCACGGGGGCCACCGTCTCGGGCATGGCGGCCCGCAGATCGTCGGGCCGGAAGGGCGCATCTTCCCGCCGGCCGTCGAAAGCCGTTTCGCCCGGACCACCCGCCCCCGCACGGCCCGGATCGGTCAGCAGGATCACGGCGGTGATCAGCGTCAGGGTCAGCGCGGCGGCTCCGAGCCCGATGGCCAGTCCCCGCACCCCGCGCCTGCGTCCCCCGGCCGGCCTGCCGGGTGGCACCGCCCGCAGGTACTCCGGGCTTTGGTATGGGTTCGGCCACTGTGGCCGCCCACCCTCCCACACCATGAGGTTCCTCCTCCGCGTTGTCCGCTCCGTCGCTCAGCTGGTGGGATCCAGCCGGCTGGCGTGCCCGAGCAGCCCCGCCTCCCCGTCGGTGGGCACCAGCCGCACCAACTGCCGTGCCCGCCGCGTGCACCAGACCGTGGCGTCCTCCGCCAGCGTCGACAGCGCCTCGGTCTGCTGGGCCGGCAGCCCCATCACCGGACCGATACGGGCCGCTTCCTCCGGCGAGATCCGCTGCACCCCCACCAGCGCCGCGTGTTCGGCCAGCCGGGGCGCGACCGGGCTCAGATAGGGCAGCAGCGTCAGCACCGGCTGCCACGGGGCGGACACCACGCGCCCGCGCGGCGGCCGGATACCGCAGTCACGGACCACCAGCACCGGATTGCCCAGCGTCGCGCCCAGCGGCGGTACCCGGCCCACCTCGTGCAGCGTCATCAGCTCCATGCCGCCGTCCGCCGCCTGAGCCAGCCGTGTCCACAGCCGCGGCCGTCCGGTCTCCACCGCCACCCGGGTGCCGGTGCCCACCGCGCGCAGCGCCAGCACCTGCGCCGTCCACACGCCGCCGATCAGCACGATCTCGTACGGCACCGGGTGATGTATCCCCAGTACCGCCGGCCGCCCCCGGACGTCGACGCCGATCACCACTCCGTCGTCGCCGACCGGCAGTGCCAGCCCGGCGAGTTCGTCCGCCGTCAGTATCCGCCCGCCGCCGCGGCCCATCAGTGCCCGCCTCCCAGCGGCAGGGTGGCCCGCACCCCGCGCAGCTGCTCGTGATCCATCCGGGTCAGCCCGACCCGTACCCCCCGCGCGGTGTGCAGCAACGCCTCACCCGCCGCCCGCAGATGCTCCTCGCCGCGCCCGGTCACCCGGACGTGCCCGGCCATCGCCACCGCGTCCGCACCGTGCCGGCGCAGCGTCAGCGCGAACGTGGTGGCGAACGCCGGACCCGAGGTCAGCGCCGCCACCAGCGCCGGCAGCGGTGCCGCTCCGGCGCCCGGCACCGGCCAGCGGCTCACCTCGAATGTCGTGTGCCAGCGGTCGTCGCACCGCCAGCCCCGCGCGCTCTCCGCCGTACGCCGGGGGCGCGGCCCGTCGCCCTGCCCGATCAGCGTCGTGGTCGCCGGGTTGGAGCTGACGCAGGCGGCGACCGCCGACAGCAGTTCCGCCTCCGACAGCACCGTGGCCCGGAACCCGGCCCCCGTGAGCCGGCTCGCGAGCTGGTCGGCGGCGCGGGTCAGCGCCCGCTGCGCGCCCTTCAGTCCGCCGCCGCGTTCGGCCACGGCGGCCCGGCACCGTTCCGGGTCGAGCCGCAGCGCCACCCAGGTCAGCCGCAGCCCGGGCGCCGGCGCGTGGCCACCCTGCGCGGCGGCGCCCAGCAACTGCGCGTAGTTGCGCCCGGCGATCGCCTGGTCCGGCAACTGCGGCGCGGGCGCCGGCTGGGTGTGCTGCACGCACTGCACCGAGTCCAGCACGATGCCGTCCGTCTCCAGCGCGTCCGCCAGCAGGGCCAGCGGCAACGGGCTGCCGTCCCGCCCCGGTTGCAGCGGCGCGCGGGGCGCCTCCACCCGCAGCACGGCGGTGAGCCGGCTGCCGTCCCCGGCCATGCCCACATCGCCCGCCCACGACGAGCCCAGCGCGCCGCTCCCCGCACCGCCCGCGGCCTTGGAACGCTGCACCGCGTAACTGCGCAGCCCCGGCTCGCACTCGGCGGCCAGCGACAGCAGCGGATCGACACCGGACGGCAGCGGACCCACGGCCCGCCGCCGACGCCGCCGCAACCGCCGCACCGCCGCGGCCCACACCGGGAGCGGCTGCCCGTTCCGCCGGGCCACGCCGATCAGCACCAGCGCGGCGGCCGGCAGTACGGCTGCGGCCAGCAGCGCCCGGCTGTCCGCCGCCCACGCGCCCAACAGCAGGGCCAGCGCGGCCTGGACGCACACCAGCGGCCACACCACCAGCCCGGGACCGGACGCCGCGTCCCCGCCGCCGGACGCCGCCCGCGTACTCCGCTCGGCCCCCGGCGGGCGTCCGGGCGCGGACACCGCTTCCCGGGACGCGGCGTCAGGTGCCGTGCGATGCGCCGTGGTCACCGTGGTCGTCATCGTGAACGCCCCCCTCCTCCCGGTGATCGGTTCGTCACCCGGCATAGTAGAGGTCGACTCCGGTGACCGGCACAGCCGACCCGGACAGTTGAACCAGCCGCACGGGGGAGGAGCGCCCGGCCATGGCCTCGCGCAAGGACGAGCTGAACGCGTACACCTACGCCAAGCGGCGGCGGGTCGCCGCCTTCGTACAACCCTCGCCCACCGGCAGCGACGAGGGCGCCCCGCGCCCGCTGCGCGCCGTCGTCCCCGGCCTGGTGGTCGGCGCGCTGGTGCTGGCGGGCTTCGGCGCCTGGGGGATGTTCAAGCCGGCCGTCCCCAAGAACTGGGACACGCCCAACAAGAACGTCATCATCGGCAGCGAGTCCACCACCCGCTACGTCGTCCTGACCACCGACGGCCGCGACCAGCTGCACCCGGTGCTCAACCTCTCCTCCGCCCGGCTGCTGCTCGACCCCGACTCCTTCGACATCGTCAGCGTGAACGAGCGCGAGCTGGACAACGGCCGTATCCCGCACGGCGCCACCCTCGGCATCCCGTACGCCCCCGACCGGCTGCCGTCCGCCGCCGACGCCGGGACCGCCAAACGGTGGGCGGTGTGCCAGCGCCCCGGCGGCGGGGGCACCGGTGTGCAGCAGGCGGTGTTCGTCCTCGGCGAGCGCGACGCCGACCGCGTCGAGGGACGGCAGCGGCTGCGCGACGGACAGGTGCTGTACGTCACCTCCACCCGCGACGAGGCCCGCTACCTGGTGGACGGCGCGGGCACCAAGTACCTCATCGGCGGCCCCGACGCGGGGCAACTGTCCGACGACGAGACCGAACTGCTGCACCGCTCGCTGGTCGGCGGCGAACAGCAGCCGCAGCCCGTCACCGAGGAATGGCTCGCCACCCTGAACGACGGCGACCCCATCGTCTTCCCGGAACTGGAGGGCGTCATCGGCGCACCGGCCGGCGTCCCGGGCCTGGACCCGGACGCCGACGTGGTCGGCACCGTGCTGCTCGCCCCCACCGGCGCCGGACCGCAGCACTACGTGGTGCTGCCGCAGAAGGTGGTGCCCGTCTCGGAGTTCACCGCCCGGCTGCTGCTGTCCAGCCCCGACGCCGGACCGCTCGGCCAGGCGGGCCGCCCGCTGGAGGTCGGGGCGCAGACCTTCACCCCGGCTCCCGCCGCCGACAGCATCGACAGCGGCCGGCACTGGCCGGAGCACGCCGCCGAGCAGGTCAACGCCCTCGACGGGGACGACGATCCGCGCGAGACCATCTGCTCCGTGCTGCGCGGCGTGGACGAGGACGACGGCGCCACCGAACTGAGCACCTGGGCGGGCACCGGCTACCCGGCCACGATCGTGAACGAGGCGGGCAGCGCGTACGTCACGCCGGGCTCCGGCCTGCTCTACCGCCAGGTCCAGGGCGAACAGGCCGAGGCCGGCGGCCTGTTCCTGGTCACCGACACCGGATTGCGGTACGCGGTGACGGCCGGTGCCACCGCCGACAAGAGCGCCGACGACACCCGGATCCGGCTCGGCTACCGGGACGTCACCCCGGTCCCGGTGCCCGCCCACTGGTCGCAGTTCCTGCCGGTCGGCCCGCGCCTGGACCCGGAGAGCGCCCGTCAGCCGCAGGGATCATGAGCGGGGGAACAGCGATGGGACGACGGAACATCCTGGCGGCGTGCGCGCTGCTGGCGGGCGCGCTGTCCGTACCGTACGGGCCCGCGGGCGCGGCGGTCGCCGACGACCGGCGCTGCACGTTCCCCTCGGATCCGATCGAGGAACAGCCCTGGTCGCTCCAGCGCGTCCTGCTGGACCGGCTGTGGCAGGACACCCGGGGGGCGGGCATTCGCGTCGCGGTGATCGACAGCGGCGTGGACGTCAGCAACCCGCAGCTGGCCGACGCCGTCGACCGCGCCTCGGGCGCGGACTTCACCCCCGAGGACCCCGGTGAGGACGACGCTCCGTCGCGGGTCAGCCGGGGCGACGGGACGACGGACACCGTGGGGCACGGCACCAAGGTCGCCGGCATCATCGCCGCCCGGCCGGACGACGCCAGCGGCTTCGTGGGGCTGGCGCCGCAGGCCACGATCATCCCGGTGCGGCAGAACGACGCGTACGGCAGCGGCACCGTCGACTCGCTGGCCTGGTCCATCGACCACGCCGTGGCGCAAGGGGCGCACATCATCAACATCTCGCAGGACAGCGAGCAGCAGCTGAGCGACGACAACGAACTGAAACGGGCGATCGACGAGGCCCTCGCCAAGGACGTCGTCGTCATCGCTTCAGTGGGCAACGACGGCGCCGACGGGTCGATGGCCAAGACCTACCCGGCCGCGTACGACGGCGTCCTGGCCGTGGCCGCCTCCGACCGCAACAACGAGCGGGCCTTCTTCTCCCAGGCCGGCGACTTCGTCGGCATCGCGGCGCCCGGCGTCGACATGGTCTCCACGGTCCCCGGCGGCGGCCAGTGCGTGGACAACGGCACCAGCTTCGCCGCCCCGTACGTCGCCGGCGTCGCGGCGCTGCTGCGCGCCCGGCACACCGACTGGACGGCGCCGCAGGTCATCGCCCATCTCCAGCAGACGGCGGAGCGCGGCATCCCCGGCCCGGACCCGTACATCGGCTGGGGCGTGGTCGACCCGGTCCGCGCCCTCACCGACCCGGGACCACCCGGCGACGCCCCGGTCCCGGACGAGCCGGCGCCGCCCGCCCCGGCACCCGACATCCCGGAACTCGAACGGGGCGAGTCCTACGCGGACCGCGCCGAACGGCTGGGCACCTACGTCCTGCTCACCGGCACCGTCCTGACGGCCTCGGTGGCCGGTACCGCGCTGATCCTGCGCGACCGCCGCCGTCGCCGTACCACCGCCACGTCCTGACCCGTCCGGAGACCCGCATGTCCCAGCCCCACGGCGGCTTCGGCCCGGCCGTGCCCATCCGGCGGACGAGCCCCGCCACACCGCGCCGCACGATCGTCCTGCTGATCGCGCTGGCTCTCGCGGTCCTGGCCTCTGCCGGCGGTCTGGTTCGAGTGACACAGCACCGCGGGGCGGCCGAGCCGGAGTCCGCCGCCTCTGCACCCCTTCCGGCGGAGCCCACTCACGCGTCCTTGCGGTGGCGGACACCGATGCCCGACCTGACCTCCTTCACCGAGAACGTCATGGATCGCGGCCTGTGGATCACCGGCGACAGCCTGGTCCAGGTCATGCCCGAGGCACTGGTCTCCCACTCGTTGAAGACCGGCGAGGAACAGTGGAGCATGCCGCTGGCCGCCGGGGCCCAGGGCTGTGGATCCTCGCCCGTGATGGACGCGCAGCGCATCGCGGTCCTGGCGGGGATGTACTGCGAGCATCTGGTTGTGGTCGACCTGACGACGGGCGAGCAGGTGGTCACCATCGCGCTCGAATCGGCGCGGCTGCTGCCCAGTTACGGCCGGCCGGCGATTCTCGGCGACACGGTGGTGGTCGGTTCGGCGGGAGGTGGTGCCGGCTTCCGGATCAGCGATGGTGAGCAATTGTGGTGGAGCCCGCTGGACGCGCAATGCGTCGAGACGACGTTCACCGTGTCCGACGGCGCGTTCGTGTCCCGACTGGCCTGCGGGTACGACTGCAATGGTCGGGAGGAATGTTTCCACGGCTGGGAAGGCACCGGGCTGCGGGCTACCACCGAGGACGGACGGGAGCTGTGGCGGTGGGTCTTCGACTACGCGACCGAGGGGTCACGCCTGGACATCATGGGAGTGCTCTCCGTGGAACCGCTGGTGATTGTTGCCGGGCTGGACATGTATGGCGGGGGCCGGCGGATCTACGTGGTGGAGGATCCGGGGGAGTCCGTCCTCACTGAAGTGGGACGCGACGTGGCGGACTACCGGCGTCCCTGCACGCTCAGCAGCATCTGGCTGTGTCCCACCGCACTGGTCGGCGCGGACCATCTGGCGCTCAGCGGCATGATCGACGAGGAGGGCATGCCGGTCATCGACTTGGTCACCGGCGAACTCAGGAACCGTGACGCTGATGCCGATGCGCGCGCTGCCTACCCGGTGGCCGTGGTGGAGGGCGAGTTCCTCGCCTACCGTCCGGGCATGGCGGGGCAGCCGGGGAGCCTGGTCGCCATGGACCCGCGCAGTTTGGAGGAGCGGACGGTGATGACGCTCGATGAGAGGGCCGCGGAGGCGGAGCAGGAACTGTGGACACACGCCGCCAACGACGTGCGGATGCTCTGGGATGCGGAGAGCGGCACCTTTGTGATGGCCGCGCACGCCTTCGCCCCGAACCGGGCGGAGCAGCCCGCCGACGCGCTGCTCGTCTACCGCTGACCTGCTCCCGCCCTGCGGCGCGGGTCACTCGATGTCGAATTCGCCGTCCCGCGCGCCCAGGACGAAGGCTTCCCACTCGGCCGCGGTGTACCGCAGCACGGTGTCGGGGTCGCTGGAGTTGCGCATGCCGACGCCCCCGCCCGGCAGATAGGCGATCTCGACCCGCTCCTCCTCAGGGCTACCCGGAGCGCTCAGCCACTCCACCCCCGAGATGTCCAGCGCGTACAGCTCGTCCTTCTCCCGCTCCTTGCGAGCGGCGATCTCGGCCTCGGTCTCCGTCCCGGACATCGCGCGGACTCCCTTCTCACACAAAGCTGCCGACTGCGACCGATGGTAACGCAGCGCACCCGGGCGTGAACTATCGGCTGCGCAACAGCCATTCCGCGAGCAGGACGAGAACGAAGCCGGTGACCAGGACCGCCATACCCAGCCGGGTACGGCCCCGGCGGCTCATCTCGATGACGGCGCCCGACAGGACGAACGCCGCGCCGTAGAGCCCGAGGGACACCAGGGAGGAACCGTCGCCGAGTTGCCTGACGAGCACGACCGCCATCACGGTCATGGCCGCCGCGCCGATGCCCATGCGCAGACGTCTGGCCTGCCGTGGGGTGAGTCCCTGCGGTGTCGAAGTCACGTCAAGAGCATAGACGTTCGGTCTCTCCCGGTACTCAGTGCCGTGGATGAGTAGCTGTACGGATAGCGGGCGGGGGAACCGTCACTAGTCTCACTCGCGTGGTTACCCGCGTGTCTGTCCGATGTAGCCGGCGCCTAAGATGAGCTACGAACGGCAAGGGAGGGGGCACGGGCGGTAGATGAAGATGGGGGTGGGGCATGCCCGATGAAACCGGCTCCGCGCCGGACCTGATCGTTTCCCCGGAGGCGCTGGGAGCCTTCCGCGGGCGGCTCGACGATTTGCTGACCAGGACACGATCGGCGGGCCTGACGCCGTCGCTGATGGCCGAACTGCGGCTGGACCAGCAGAACTACGGTGGCCTGATTCCCGGGATGACGCAGATCTCCCACGAGTTCAACAGCGCGACCCACCGGCTGGAGGCCTTTATCCGCATCCAGCAGGACCTGATCGAGGCCCTGGGGATCGCGACGCTCATCTCGCAGCACGGTTACGAGAACGTCGAGGCGGAGAACAGAGAGCGCCTGCAGCAGATCATGGCGCGTCTGGCGGAGGACTACGCACCAACACCGCCGATCACCGACCAGGACCTCCACGGTCCGCCCGGCATCACGCCCCTGCGTTAGTGGTGCGACTGGAACGGAACGAGTGAAATGAACCGAGAGGAGACGCCGCATGTCTGAAGAAGCAGCGGGTCAGGAAGCCGGACTGAGGGTTGGGCTGACTGTCACCGGCCTTGTGGACGAACTGCGCACCAAAAGTGCGGAGTTCGACGACGTACTGACCCGGGCCAGGGGGATCGGTGAGGGAGCGCACGCGGTGTGGGGGGGTATCAGCGGAAGGACCTTCGGATCGCTTCAGGACAAGTCGGCACAACACATCATGGAGATTCGCGACAGCCTCGCAGCGATGGCTGACCTTCTCCATGACAGCCTTCAGGGCCTCAGTGAAGGGGAGCTCGAGCAGCTGAACCAGCTGAGGCGTGTCGAGGGCGGGCTCGACGATGTCACGCCCACCACCATCAAGATCTGACCCGCAGTCCCCGACGAGGAGCGAGGGAGAGCAAGATGCATGACGAAGAGATCCGCATGAACTTCGCGGGCCTCAGCAACACCGCCACCGACATCGGTCAGGTGGCACGAAGTATGCAGGGGCATCTGGAGTATCTCGTCAGCGAGGTCAGGCGCGTCGCGGAGGAGTGGGACGGCGAAACGAAGCAGGCGTTCCTCTACCACGAGAATCGTCTGCACCAGGCCATCGAGCAGATCGCCAACAGCCAGACCAGCACGGCGGCTGCGGTGACAAACGCCGGTCAGACCATGCAGGACATCGACCGCCGTAATCATTTCAGAGTGTGACCTTCCGATCGATTCCTCTGGGTGGGGTCCGCGTTGTGCCGGGTCCCACCCAGAGGATTTTGCTGGTTCAACGACAGAAGGATCGGTCATGTCCTCCTGGGATGAGTTCGAACAGCTCCACCGTCAAGCACTCGAAGAACAGGGTATCCGTACGCAACTGAACGGGGCTTCACACAGCCCGATCAGTGATGCATCCGCCCCCGCCGCCGAAAGAGGTCAGGAAGATCTCATAGTTGGCGATGGCACTTTGTCAGGGGGAGCGCGCATCATCAACGAACATATTCTCGGCGACACAAAGGCGGCGGCAGGACTGCAGACGTCCAGTCCTCGGTGACGGTGCAGTACCTATCGGAGTGGGAAACGGCGATCGGCTTGGGCGCTGCCATTATCAACTGGCAGAAGAAGGTTGAAAACCTTGCCGTTCGTCTCATCTGGGAAGCGGAGTCCCTGGATTTGACGAATGACAACTTCGTTTACACCAACCAGGACATTGCGCTTCAGTTGCGAGTGAGGGAGCGCCTGATCAACGGGGATGCCGTCTCATGGTGAGGTTGCTGTGCTCACATACGGTCACATAGTAAATGCCAGGATTAATTCGCTGCGCATCACTGCGGACAGATGGCAGGACATGGCCGACCGGTTCGCCGATCAAGAGGCTGTCTACGCGCGAGAGATTGCCGGTCTCCCGTACTCTGAAAATTGGGTGGGTCTGTCGGCAATCAATGCTATGGCGAGTTTTGGCAAGACGAAGGAGATGTTTCAGGCTGCTGAGGATTACGCGCAGGGCGGTGATCCGGGTATCTGGCGGCTCGACATAGGCCGACTGGGGGAAGACGGTGAATGGTTCGCCAATGATCCACTCGACAGTCTGCTCGGAATCATGTCCCAGCAACCTGATGTGGCCACCACATACCTGGATCCGGGTCAGAACGGTGAAAACGAACCGGGTGCCGCACGTTTGCAGTATCTCCTCGGCGATGACGGGCGGAATTGGAATGTTCTGACCCATGAAAGGCCTATCGATGGCGAGCCGGTCTCGATGACCTTTCCGGTGGAGGATCCGGCAGGAAAGACGGGCCTCGGCCTTGTCCTCGAAGCGGCCACCACTGGTCGGCTGCCCGACACTTCAGCTGAATCTTTCGGATATCACACGATCGAACAGGCGCGGGTCATGGATTTCCTCATCGAAATGCTGGACGGTGATGACGGGCGCGCTGACATCGTTTTGGCAGACGATTCCTATGCCAATCTGCGTGACCCTTTGAATCGCGCCCTTACCGATTATACGGCCGATACATTCAATATTCTCTCAGGACAATCCGACCACGCCTATTCTGGTGGCTCAACCTATGTGGACTCGGAGGGGCGCGGGCGGCTCGGTGGATCAACGAGTCAGGTGATCCGCATGCTGCGGGGGGTTTCCGGCGAAGTCGATGACTACAAGCGCCTCTACGATGCGCAATTGGCGTACTCAACGGAGCAACTGGTCGCGCTGCCCGATGCCGAATACATTGACGGGTCAATGGAAACGTGGAATGAATGGAGCGTCACTTCCAGGGCGATCGGTGAAGTGATGGGAACAATGAACGGGGTTGGAGCCGACATGATCCTGGACGGAAGGGACATGGCCATCGGGGAAATAAATGACACCGCCAGATACGCCTATCATGGCTTCGGTGCCCCCATTACAGGCATCCCGTTCATCGGCGACACATCCCAACGTTTGCTCGACGCCTACCTATACGAGTGGTCGAAGCCGATGATCGAAGAAGTCGACATCCACACCCGGAATGAAAATTCTGCAGCCAATGATGCGGCGGATACCAACCTGGTCAACCTCTACAGAGCCTGGGCTGATAGTGCGGGCTATGGGGAGGGTGATGCCGGGCGCGTGCACTTCGATGCGGCGAGCGGTGAGGCCGTGCAGAGTCGCGCTGTTGGCCGGGATCGTGCCATGACGGCGTTGCGAAACTAGCCGTTCGGACCTTCAGTGAGGCGAAGCGATGTTTTTCCGTAAACGTGTGCTCATTCCGGTCGTTGGGATAGCTTTCCTGGGGCTGGCCGGAATCTTTCTCCTGAGCAGTGACGTCTACCGGGACTGGCAGGACCAGCAGCACTTCCTCGAATCCTGCAAGGGTGGGATGGCCAGGCAGGAAGCCGCAGAGTTTTTGGAAAGCAACAGGGTTTACATTCCCTCTGAGGATGCGCCCGGTCGTTTCGGATTCGATTACTCTTGTCAGGTAGCCGCCCGCGACAATCAGCCCGGAACCATCGAGGTGCGCATCGGTCGGGCTGAACGGGTGAGTATTCTTCACGAGTACACGTCGGGTCGGAGAATGTTCGCACCCGTTGGGGGAGGGTGGTCCGGATTTGTGGCAACGGACGCAAAGCTGCGCGAGTCCGAGATCATGATTCTCCTGCCCTGTACGGCTCAGGACGAACTTCTCGTGGCTCAGGTCGTGGGTGCGGTACAGGATTCAGAACGAATGATCACCGCTGAGAACGCCGGTAGCCTGGCCCGTATGGGGGTCGAGGCACTGCGAGCCGAATCCGCGGCCTCAGGGTGTGGCGAGACGGAGAGCGGTCAGGTCACTTCTCCCACCCTGCCCCCGACGCAATTCGTGCCCGAAGCCGAGGGCATCGCGCCGGAGGGCGCGGAGGGAACGTGTGCTCCACTGGCTCTCGACCCCTCCATCGCGGACGGTCTTCGCGTCAGCTCACTTCAGGAGACACCGGCCGATATCTCCCCGCTGGAATCGTGCGTCTTCATCACGGACGGGGCGGAAGAGCAGTACTGGCTGTCCGCCTGGTACGGACCCTACGCGGAGGAAGCGGCCCGTTCCGTGGTGACGTGGCAGCTGGCGGACGCACCGTCGGGAACCGCTACGGAGGACAACTGGGCCACGCGTGTCTGGGGAACGGCACAGTGCCCCGACGGCATCGCCACCGCCCGGTACGCCCTCGTCGCAGGCACGGAGGACGCCGCGGACCGGACGTACACCGAAGAGGAGCGCGCGGCGCAACGTGCACTGTTGGTGGCATTCGCCACGGAGTCCGCGGAGCGGCACGGCTGCGACACGCTGGATCTCCCCAGCGACATTCCGTAGGACGAAGGGGGCTGTCCGTTCGATGTCCTGAACGGACAGCCTTCTTCTTCCGCCTCGTCTATTCCTCCGGAAGCCAGCCCACCTGGACCAGCCGGGTCCCGCCCTTGCGGGTGACGAGGGTTCCGCGACCGGGAGGGAAGGAGCGAGCGCGGATCCCTGGCAGCACTTCGCCCTCGGACCGATTGCTGGAGAGCACCAGCCCCTGGGCACCCAGTTCACGCAACCGCTGCATGAACGGGTCGAACATGGCACGTGAGGCGCCGGCGGAGTTGCGAGCAATGATGAACCGCATACCGGTGTCCCTCGCGTAGGGGAGCAGCTCCACCAACTGCGTGAGCGGATGGTTCGATCCAGTGGCAACCAGGTCGAAGTCATCAATGATCACAAAAGCCAGCGGGCCCTCCCACCAGCGGCCGGTCCGAAGCTGCTGGGGCGTGATGTCGGCGGGAGGGAGACGGCCCTCCATGAGGCCGCGCGCCGCCTTCATGTCGGCCATGAGCTTGGGAGCCATCGTGCCGTAGGCACCGATGTACTCCTCCGGGACCGAGCCCAGCAACGACCTGCGGTAGTCACCGACCAGGAAGCGTGCCTCTTCCGGACGGTACCGGTCGCAGATCTGGCGCACCAGCATGCGCAGTGTCGCGGTCTTTCCGGACTCCCCTTCACCGAATACGAGCAGGAACGGCTCCTGATCGAAGTCCAGGAAGACCGGCTGGAGAGTGTCCTCGCTGACGCCGATGGCCATGCCGTGACCATGTGCCCCACCGCGGGGCAGTTCGGACGCCGGCAGCAGACGTGGCAACAGTCGTACCTGGGGCGCCGACGGGTGCTCCCAGGCCTCCTGCACGGCCTTCACCAGCATCGTGGTCCCCTCCGCGAGTTCTTCGGAGTCCGTGCGACCACGCAGGCGGGGCAGCGCAGCCATCCAGTGCAGCTTTTCCGGGGTCTGTCCCCGGCCGGGTGTGTTCACCGGGACGGCTGCCGCCACTTTGCGGTCGAAGTCCGAGTCCATGGTGTCGCCCAGCCGCAGTTCCAGGCGATTGGTCAACTGGTCTCGCATCGGGCCCAGTAGATCCATGTTCCGGGACACGGTGACGATCACATGGATGCCGTAGCCGAGTCCGCGGGTAGCGAGATCCGTCACCACCGGCATCAGGGTGACGTCGTAGTCCTGTTTGAACGCTGCCCAGCCGTCCACCACCAGGAAGACGTCTCCCCAGGGCTCGTCGGCCAGCTCCCCCATGGCGCGCAGCCGCCGATACGTCGTGATGGAGTCGATGTTCCGCTGGCGGAACAACTCCTCGCGCCGGGCCAGTACGCCCGCGACCTCCGACACCGTGCGCCGGACCCGGTCGGCGTCCAGCCGGGAGGCGATGCCGCCCACGTGCGGCAGTCCGGACAACGCCGACAGCCCGCCGCCGCCGAAGTCGAGCCCATAGAACTGCACCTGCCGCGGGGTGTGCGTCAGCGCGAAGGAAGTGATGAGTGTGCGCAGCAGAGTCGACTTCCCGGACTGCGGGCCACCCACGATCAGCATGTGGCCGCCGGCACCGGAGAAATCGCGGTGGAACACTTCGCGGCGCTGTTCGAAGGGCTTGTCCACCTGCCCCAGTGGCACCACCAGATTCCCCGGCGACCCCTTGGCGTGGAGACCGCGCTCCGGGCTCACCACCAGCTCCGGAAGCAGCTCGTCCAGCGTCGCCGCCGCGTCCAGCGGCGGGAGCCACACCTGGTGCGCCGAGGGGCCCTGGCCCTCCAGGCGGCGGACCACCACGTCCAGCACCGTGTCGGCCAGGGCGTCGTCCTGCGGCGCCGGGCGGTCGGCCGCCACGGTCGCGCGCGGGTCGGGCTCCGGGTGGGGGAGCGGCACCGGGGCGGCCGAGAACAGCACCGGGTGGCGGCGCACCGGGGCCGGGCCCGCCGGGGCCTGCTTCGTGGTGCCCTCCCGGTAGGGGCCCGAGACGTACGCCGCCTTGAACCGCACCATCTCCTCGGTACCCGACTTCAGGATCCCCGAGCCCGGGATCTGCGGCAGGTGGTACGCGTCCGGCACCCCGATCGCCGTACGCGACTCCGCCGCCGAGAACGTCCGCAGCCCGATCCGGTACGACAGGTAGGTGTCCAGGCCCTTCAGCCGGCCCTCCTCCAGCCGCTGCGACGCCAGCAGCAGATGCACACCCAGCGACCGGCCGATGCGGCCGATCTGGATGAACATGTCGATGAAGTCCGGCATCGCCGTCAGCAGCTCGGAGAACTCGTCGATCACCAGCACCAGCGACGCCAGCGGCTCCAGCGGCGCGCCCGCCGCGCGGGCCTTCTCGTAGTCGTGCAGGTTCGCGTAGTTGCCCGCCGCCCGCAGCAGCTCCTGGCGGCGCTGGAGTTCGCCCCGGATCGAATCCCCCATCCGGTCGACCAGCGTCAGATCGTCCGCCAGGTTGGTGATCACCGCCGAGACGTGCGGCAACTGCGCCATCCCCGCGAAGGTGGCGCCGCCCTTGAAGTCCGCCAGGACGAAGTTCAGCGTCTCGGAGGTGTGCGTGACGGCCAGACCCAGCACCAGGGTGCGCAGCAGCTCCGACTTCCCGGAACCGGTCGCGCCCACGCACAGCCCGTGCGGGCCCATGCCCTCCTGCGCCGCCTCCTTCAGGTCGAGCATCACCGGCTGGCCGCTCTCGTCCACCCCGATCGGCACCCGCAGCCGCTCCCCGGCCGACCGCGGCCGCCAGGTCCGCGACACATCCACCGCCGCCGGATCGCCCAGCCCCAGCAGATCCCCGAAGTCCAGGTCCGCCAGCAGCGGCTCGTCCTCCTCGCCGCCCGTGCTCAGCCGCAGCGGCGCCAGCTGCCGGGCCAGCGCCTCCGCCGCCGCCACCGGCAGCTGATCCGGCTCCCCGTCGAAGAACACCCCGTCGCCCGCGTCGAACCGCAGCGACCCCGCCGCGCACCGCACCGCCAGCCGCCCCCGGGCCGGCTCCGGCTCACCCGGCAGCACCTCGACCACGGTGACGCCCTGCAGCCCCTCCGCCGAGGCGAACGCCGAGTGCGGCGGCACCCGCACCCCGTCCAGCACCAGGACGATGTGCGGCTGGTCCAGCACCGGCTTGCCGTTCGCCGAGAACCGCCCCCGCCCGTCCAGACGGTCGGCCAGCTCCTCCTCCAGCTCCGGGACGCTGCGCCCGATCAGCCGCCGCGACCCCGCGCCGTCCACCGACCCCGCCTGCGCATGGGGCAGCCACTTGGCCCACTCCCACGCGCCCGCCGCGCCCTGCGAGGTGGCCACCGCCACCGTCACGTCCTCCGGGGAGTGCAGCGCCGTCAGGGACGCCACCAGCGCGCGCGCCGTCCCCCGCGCCACCTCCACGTCCCCCGCCAGCACCACCTGGTAGAAACCGCGCAGCGACACCGCCATCGGCAGCCCCGCCACCGTGCTGTGCGTCGCCAGGAACCGCCGCATGGCCCCCGCCGTCAGCGGCTCCAGCTCGTCCACCGGCGCGGTCGCCGGCGGCACCAGCGGCGTCGCCAGGCCGTGCTCGCCCAGACCCAGCCGCACCTGCCCGAAGTCCCCGTCCCCCGGACGCCGCTCCCACAGCCGGCTGCCCTCGGCCACCAGCGCCCACAGCTGCTCCGGCGCCGGATGCAGATACAGCTGCGCGTCCCGCTGCGCCCGCGCCGTCGCCCACACCGCGCGCCGGGTGCGCCCGAGATACCGCAGATAGTCCCGCCGCAGCTGCCCCATCTGCCCCTGTGTGCCGCGCCGGTGGCGGATGATCATCGCCACCACCATGGCGCCGGTCGAGACCATCATCAGCATGCCCATGATCCGCATGAACGGATGGGCGTTCGGCATGAAGAAGAACACCACCGAGGACCCCATGCCCAGCATGGGCATGAGCTGCATGAGCACCCCGTCCTGCGGCCCCTTCGGCAGCTCCGGCGGCGCCTGCACCGCCACCTCGTCGCCCGGCACCTCCGCCGGCAGCGTACGCGGTGGACGTTTCACGATGATCTGGCTCACACGGCCCCCCGATCCGACAATCCCTGCGGCGCCGCCCGATCCTACTGACCGGCCCCGGAACCACAGCCGGTAGGGTGACCGACGCAGTCCGTGCGCAACCGTCTTCCGCGCGCATCTTGGGGGAATCACACGTGAACTCGACAGCGGCCACCGGCTTCTGCCGCGTCACCGTCGCCGCGCCCGACAGCCGGATCGATGTGGCGCTTCCGGAGGATCTGCCTCTGGCCGACCTCTATGCCCAGATACTCCAGCTCACCGGGCAGGCCCCCGTCGAGGGCGGCCCGGTCGGCTACCACCTGCTGCGCCGCGACGGCAGCGTCCTGGACGGCGCCCGCACGCTGGCCGCGCAGCGCGTCCTGGACGGCGAGGTGCTCGTCCTGCGCCCCGTCGCCGACGCGCTGCCGCCGCCGGTCCACGACGACGTCAGCGAGGCCGTCGCCGACGCCGTCACCCACGACCGGGCCCTGTGGCACGAGCAGTGGCTGCGCACCGCGGGACTGACCGGCGCCGCCGTCCTGGCCACCGTCGCCGCCGCCGTCCTGTGGTACGCCGACCCGGTCCACCACGACCTGCACGGCCTGCCCGGCGTCATCGCCGGGGTGCTGGCGCTCCTGCTGACCTCCTTCGCCGTCGTCCGCGCCCGGGTGTACGCCGACCGGCCCGCCGCCGTCGCCGCCGGTCTCGCCGCCCTTCCGCACGGACTGATCGCCGGCACCGGGGCCCTGCCGCTGGCCGAGGGCCACGGCGTGGGCCGGCTGGAACTGCTGCTGGGCTGCGTCGCCGTCCTGCTGCTGTCCGTCGTCGCCGCCGCGGCGCTCTCCGACGCCGCGGCCCCGTTCGTCGCCACCGCCACCGCGGCGCTCATCGGCACCCTCGTCACCTTCGCCGCCATCGTGGCCGACGCCCGGCCCGTCTCCGCCGCCGCGCTCACCGCCCCGGTCGCCATCGGCGCGCTCGGCTTCCTGCCCGGCCTCTCCGCCGCGCTGGTCCGGCTGCCCATCGGCTACGACGCCCCGCGCGCCGGCTTCGAGAGCGACGACCCGGACCAGGACCGGCCCGCCGGGGAGCCCGTCGACGCCGAGCGCATCGCCGCCCAGGCCCGCCTCGGCCACCAGCTCCTGCTCGGCCTCACCGCCGGCTGCGCGCTGGCCGCCACCGCCGCCGTCGCCGTCCTCGGCTTCGCCGGTGACGGCTGGGGCCAGCTGCTCGCCCTGGCCACCGCCGGGGCCCTGCTGACCCGCTCCCGGCTCTTCCGGTACGCCGTCCAGGTCTCCGTCCTGCTCGTCGCCGGTCTCGCCGCCCTCACCCTGCTGGCCACCGGCTTCCTGCTGCACCCCCCGGCCGGCGCGGTCCGCGAGCTGCTGGCGGGCGACAGCACCGCCCTCGACCTGCGTACCCTGTGGCTGACCGCCGCGCTTGCCGCCGCCGCGGCCGTCATGACCGCCATCGCGCTGATCGTGCCCCGCTCCGGGCTCACCCCGTTCTGGGGGCGGGTCCTGGACCTCACGGAATCGGCCCTGCTGCTCTCCCTCATCCCGCTGTGCCTGGCCGTCCTCGGCATCTACACCCGTGCCCGCGGCCTCACCAGCGACTAGGCCGGCGCGCGGGAAGGGCGCACAACCGGAACAACCGGGTCAGGATCACCCCGGTCCGGCTGATAGGGTGTTCTGCGCCCGACGAGTTGTCATCTGTCATCCCCTGTGAAGCAGACCAGGGGACGCTCCCGGGCCGATCCTCAAGGAGTCAGCGTGTCGTCGCTCGATGCCGCCACGAAGCAGAAGATCATCGCCGAGTTCGCCACCAAGGAGGGCGACACCGGCTCCCCCGAGGTGCAGGTGGCGCTGCTGTCCCGCCGCATCTCGGACCTGACCGAGCACCTGAAGACCCACAAGCACGACCACCACTCCCGCCGCGGCCTGCTGCTGCTGGTCGGCCAGCGCCGCCGGCTGCTGCAGTACCTGGCCAAGAAGGACATCCAGCGCTTCCGCAGCCTGGTGGAGCGCCTCGGCATCCGCCGCGGCGCGGCGGGCGCCCGCTGAGACGACGGAGAGGGAGCGGCCACCGCTGGCGGGGGCCGCTCCCTTCGCCGTATCCGGCCCGGTAGCACTCCGGCGGACGACCGCGGGGAGCCGAAACCGGGCCCTCGGACCGATGCCTTTGTAGGCTGGTCCCACCACTGCACAACGACACAGCATGAGTATGAGGCGGAGCGCCTTCTCAACCGTCGCCGGTCCTCGGTAGTGGCCCCCGGGCGACTTCCCGGGAGCTTCGATCGATGGCCGGCCCGTACGGAGGTGCTCCACCGCAGACCGTCCCGCCCGGTAGTGCCCGGCGGGGCGAGAAACAGGAGACATCCCAGGTGGAGAACGAAACCCACTACGCCGAAGCCGTGATCGACAACGGCGCCTTCGGCACCCGCACCATCCGCTTCGAGACCGGCCGCCTCGCCAAGCAGGCCGCCGGTTCCGCGGTGGCCTACCTGGACGACGACACCATGGTGCTGTCGGCCACCACCGCGTCGAAGACCCCCAAGGACCAGCTGGACTTCTTCCCGCTGACCGTGGACGTCGAGGAGCGGATGTACGCCGCCGGGAAGATCCCCGGCTCCTTCTTCCGGCGCGAGGGCCGCCCCTCCGAGGACGCCATCCTCACCTGCCGGCTGATCGACCGCCCGCTGCGCCCCTCCTTCAAGAAGGGCCTGCGCAACGAGATCCAGATCGTCGAGACGATCATGGCGCTCAACCCCGACCACCTGTACGACGTGGTCGCCATCAACGCCGCCTCCTGCTCCACGCAGCTGGCCGGCCTGCCCTTCTCCGGCCCCATCGGCGGCACCCGCGTCGCGCTGATCCAGGGCCAGTGGGTGGCCTTCCCCACCCACAGCGAGCTGGAGAACGCGGTCTTCGACATGGTCGTCGCCGGCCGGGTGCTGCCCGACGGCGATGTCGCGATCATGATGGTCGAGGCCGAGGCCACCGAGAAGACCATCGAGCTGATCAAGGGCGGCGCCGCCGCGCCGACCGAGGAGGTCGTCGCCGCCGGTCTGGAGGCCGCCAAGCCCTTCATCAAGGTGCTGTGCCGCGCCCAGTCCGACCTCGCCGCCAAGGCCGCCAAGCCCACCGGTGAGTTCCCGGTCTTCCTGGACTACCAGGACGACGTCTTCGAGGCGCTGTCCGCCGCCGTCCGCGACGAGCTGGCCCAGGCGCTGACCATCGCCGGCAAGCAGGAGCGCGAGAGCGAGCTGGACCGGGTCAAGACGGTCGCCGCCGAGAAGCTGCTGCCGCAGTTCGAGGGGCGCGAGAAGGAGATCTCCGCCGCGTACCGCTCGCTCACCAAGCAGCTGGTCCGTGAGCGCGTCATCAAGGACAAGGTCCGCATCGACGGCCGCGGCGTCACCGACATCCGTACGCTGGCCGCCGAGGTCGAGGCGATCCCGCGGGTGCACGGCTCGGCCCTCTTCGAGCGCGGCGAGACCCAGATCCTGGGCGTCACCACGCTCAACATGCTCCGCATGGAGCAGCAGCTGGACACCCTCTCCCCGGTGACCCGCAAGCGCTACATGCACAACTACAACTTCCCGCCCTACTCCACCGGTGAGACCGGCCGCGTCGGCTCCCCCAAGCGCCGCGAGATCGGCCACGGCGCCCTCGCCGAGCGCGCCCTGGTGCCGGTGCTGCCGACCCGCGAGGAGTTCCCGTACGCCATCCGGCAGGTCTCCGAGGCGCTGGGCTCCAACGGCTCGACCTCCATGGGCTCGGTCTGCGCCTCCACCATGTCGCTGCTGAACGCCGGTGTGCCGCTGAAGGCCCCGGTCGCCGGTATCGCCATGGGCCTGATCTCCCAGGAGATCGAGGGTGAGACCCACTACGTCACCCTCACCGACATCCTCGGTGCGGAGGACGCCTACGGCGACATGGACTTCAAGGTCGCCGGTACCAAGCAGTTCGTGACCGCGCTCCAGCTCGACACCAAGCTGGACGGCATCCCGGCCTCCGTGCTGGCCGCCGCCCTCAAGCAGGCCCGCGACGCCCGGCTGCACATCCTGGACGTGATGGGCGAGGCCATCGACGTGCCGGACGAGATGTCCCCCAACGCCCCGCGGATCATCACCGTGAAGATCCCGGTGGACAAGATCGGTGAGGTCATCGGCCCCAAGGGCAAGATGATCAACCAGATCCAGGAGGACACCGGCGCCGACATCACCATCGAGGACGACGGCACCATCTA
This sequence comes from Streptomyces sp. NPDC059853, assembly GCF_042731495.1. Taxonomy (NCBI): domain Bacteria; kingdom Bacillati; phylum Actinomycetota; class Actinomycetes; order Kitasatosporales; family Streptomycetaceae; genus Streptomyces; species Streptomyces sp. NPDC059853. Next base: position 7,620 of record NZ_JBHWJL010000030.1, on the reverse strand, counting down.
CATCGGTGCCGCCGACGGCCCGGCCGCCGAGGCCGCCCGCGCCACGATCAACGGCATCGCCAACCCGACGATGCCCGAGGTCGGCGAGCGGTACCTGGGCACCGTGGTGAAGACCACCACCTTCGGCGCCTTCGTCTCCCTGCTCCCCGGCAAGGACGGACTGCTGCACATCTCGCAGATCCGCAAGCTCGCCGGCGGCAAGCGCGTGGAGAACGTCGAGGACGTCCTGGGCGTCGGCCAGAAGGTCCAGGTCGAGATCGCCGAGATCGACCAGCGCGGCAAGCTCTCGCTGATCCCCGTCCTGGAGGACGAGGCCGGCGAGGAGACTACCGAGAAGGACGCTGCCGACCAGTGACGCGTACCCCTCGCCCGAGGACGGCCCGCCCCACCGCACCGGTGGGGCGGGCCGTGCCCCGTCCGCGCGGCATGACCCCCCGCACCGCGCGGCCGGCCGGATCCGGCGGCACGGGCGCCGTCCGCAAGACCGTGCTCCCCGGCGGCCTGCGGGTCGTCACCGAGACCCTGCCCTCGGTGCGCTCGGTCTCCTTCGGCATCTGGGCCAGGGTCGGCTCCCGCGACGAGACCCCGGCCCTGGCGGGTGCCACCCACTACCTGGAACACGTGCTGTTCAAGGGCACGAAGCGGCGCAGCGCCCTGGAGATCTCCTCGGTGATCGAGGCGGTCGGCGGTGAGATGAACGCCTTCACCACCAAGGAGTTCACCTGCTACTACGCGCGGGTGCTGGACAGCGATCTGCCGCTGGCCGTCGACGTCGTGTGCGACATGCTCACCTCCTCGGTCATCGATCCGGCCGAGGTCGAGGCCGAGCGCAATGTGATCCTCGAAGAGATCGCCATGACGGACGACGACCCCGGCGACGGCGTCCACGACCTGTTCGCCCAGACGCTGCTGGGCGACACCCCGCTGGGCCGCCCGGTGCTCGGTACCGAGGAGTCCGTCGGCGCCCTGACCCGGGACCAGATCGCCCGCTTCTACCGCCGCCACTACGACCCGACCCGGCTGGTGGTCACCGCCGCCGGGAACCTCGACCACGACACCGTCGTCGAGCAGGTCCGCGCCGCCTTCGAACGGGCCGGTGCCCTCGGCCGCACCGACGCCACCCCGCTGGGCCCGCGCGGCGGCGACCGCCGTATCCGTACCGCCGGTGCCGTCGACGTCCAGGAGCGGGCCACCGAGCAGGCCCATCTGATCCTCGGCGTGCCGGGCGTCTCCCGGCACGACGAGCGGCGCTGGGCGCTGGCGGTGCTCTCCACGGCGCTGGGCGGCGGCATGTCCTCCCGGCTGTTCCAGGAGGTGCGCGAGCGGCGGGGGCTGGCGTACAGCGTGTACGCGCACACCTCCGGGTACGCCGACTGCGGCCTGTTCGGCGTCTACGCCGGCTGCCGCCCCGACCGGCTGGGCGAGGTGCTGGAGATCTCCCGCGAAATCCTGGCCGACATCGCGAAGCACGGCCTGACCGAGGAGGAGGTCGGCCGGGCGATCGGCCAGCTGGCCGGCTCCACGGTGCTGGGCCTGGAGGACACCGGCGCCCTGATGCACCGGCTGGGCAAGAGCGAGGTGTGCTGGGGCGAGCAGTTGTCGGTGTCGGGACTGCTGGAGCGGTACCGGGCGGTGACACCGGACGCGGTGCGCGAGGTGGCCGCCGAGGTGCTGCGCCACCAGCCCTCGGTGTCCGTCATCGGTCCGCTGAAGGACAAGCACACCGCCACGCTGCACCGGGCCATGGCCCGATAACGAGTTCGAGCTGAAGAGACGAGCGGAAGAGTACGCATGAGCAAGCTGCGGGTCGCCGTGCTGGGTGCCGGCGGGCGGATGGGTTCCGAGGCGGTACGGGCGGTCGGGGCCGCCGAGGATCTGGACCTGGTGGCGGCGCTCGGCCGGGGCGACGACCTGGAACAGCTGGTCTCGACCGGCGCCCAGGTCGCCGTCGATCTGACGCATCCCGACGCGGTGATGGCCAATCTGGAGTTCTGCGTCCGGCACGGCATCCACGGCGTGGTCGGTACGACCGGGTTCACCGAGGAGCGGCTGGCGCAGCTGCGCACCTGGCTGGCGGCGTCCCCGGCCACCGGCGTGCTGATCGCGCCGAACTTCGGCATCGGGGCCGTCCTCACCATGCACTTCGCGCAGCAGGCCGCCCGGTTCTTCGAATCCGTGGAAATCGTCGAACTGCACCACCCGCAGAAGGCCGACGCGCCCAGTGGTACGGCGGTGCGCACCGCGCAGCTGATCGCCCGGGCCCGCGCGGAGGCGGCGCTGCCGGCGCAGCCGGACGCCACCAGCACCGCGCTGGAGGGCGCCCGGGGCGCGGACGTGGACGGGGTGCCGGTGCACGCGGTGCGGCTGCGCGGCCTGGTCGCCCACCAGGAGGTGCTGTTCGGCGACGAGGGCGAGATCTTCACACTGCGCCACGACTCGATGAACCGCGGGTCCTTCATGCCCGGGGTGCTGCTGGGCATCCGCCGGATCTCGGCGGCTCCGGGGCTGACGCTGGGCCTGGAGCACTTCATGGACCTGGACGGCTGAGCATGGCCGGGAAGATCGGCTACGCGCTGGTGTCGGTGCTGCTGGTCGGCTACTTCGTGCTGGCCGGGCACCGGGGGGTGGCGCTGATCGGGCAGGGCACCTGGGTGACGGTCACGTTCGGGGTCGCGGTGCTGGTGATGCCGCTGATCGGGGCGTGGTTCCTGTGGCGCACCACCCGCTTCGCGCGGGACGCGGGGCGGCTCGCGAAGGAACTGGAGGCCGAGGGCGGGCTGCCGGTGGACGATCTGCCGCGGACCCCCAGCGGCCGGGTGGAGCAGGCGGCGGCCGACGCGGCCTTCGCGGCCCGCAAGGCCGAGGCGGAGGCGCATCCGGGCGACTGGCGGTGCTGGTTCCGGCTGGCGCTGGCGTACCACGACGCCCGGGACACCCCGCGGGCCCGCAAGGCGATGGAGCACGCCATCGCCCTGCGGGCCGGCCGGGGCTGAGAACCCGGCGGCGGGCTCTCCCCGCTCGCGCCCGGTGCCGCGTGCTCAGTGCCGGTGCTCGGCGGCCCACGCCTCCAGGACGTCGGAGGCGCGTGCGAAGGCGTCGGCCCGGGTGAGGAAGTCGGCGTTGTGGTCGGTGAGCAGCGGGGCCAGCGGCTCACCGCGGCGCGGTTCGATGTGGACCGCCTGGCCCTGCACGGTGCGTGGCAGGCCCAGCCAGCGCACCGGCTGCTGCACGGTGGAGACGCGTTCGATCTCCCGCCAGCGCAGGGTCTTGGTGCTCAGCAGGCCGACCCGGCGCAGTCCGCGCGGGCTGACCCAGATGCCCATGCGCAGCACGCGCAGCGCGAAGGCTATGACGCAGCCGGCGAGGAGCAGGGTGGCGGCCGCCGCGCCGACGGTGCCGGCGACGGCGATGATCAGGGCGGAGATCAGCAGGTAGGCCGCGAGCAGCAGGGCCAGCGCGGAGATGGCCACCCGCTGTGGTCCGAGCCGGTAGGGGCGGCGCCACTGATCGATTCCGGCGTGGGGGAGGGCTGCGTCCGACGCGGTGGTGCCGAAGTCACGGTCGGCCGCGAGAAAGGGCAGGGGCAAGGCTTGTCCTCGTTCGTGTCACGTTCGCCGCTGGCAGTGCACGGGTGAGGCTATCGCGCTCAGGAACCCTCGGCCGCCTCCGGTGTCACGGCCGGGCTCCCGTGCTCGACATCGAGGGCGGGGCGGGCCAGCAGCACGGCTCCGACCAGCGCGGAGACCAGGACGAGAGCGAGCAGGGCACGGCCGATGAGGGCGCCGATCGTCAGCTGTCGCATACCTTCTCCTTCCCCCATTTGGCCCTAAAACAAAAATATCAGCCGAACAGTCCATCTCTCTCCCTCGTTCCCGATCTGTCCGGTCGGCGCCGGGGCTGTCGGTGGCGGGCCTTAAGGTGGGCCCCGCTACCCGCAGTACGCTCCGAAGGGGATCCGCCGGTGACCGATACACCCACTTTCCGCAGTGATGTGACCGTCGAACTGGTCAAGCACAGCGCCTCCGACACCGACGTCCTGTGGGCGGCCCGCGTCTCCACGGCGGGGGAGCAGTCACTCGAAGAGATCAGCAAGGACCCCGAGCGGTCCAAGGGCCTGATCAACTACCTGATGCGGGACCGGCACGGCAGCCCGTTCGAGCACAACTCGATGACCTTCTTCGTCAGCGCGCCGATCTTCGTCTTCCGCGAGTTCATGCGGCACCGCGTCGGCTGGTCCTACAACGAGGAGAGCGGGCGCTACCGGGAGCTGGAGCCGGTGTTCTACCTCCCGGGCGAGGACCGCAAGCTGGTGCAGCGCGGTCGGCCCGGCAAGTACGAGTTCGTCGACGGCACCCCCGAGCAGCATGCGGCGCTCGGCAAGACCATGGAGGACTCCTACCGGCAGTCCTACGCCGCCTACCAGGAGCTGCTGGCCGCCGGGATCGCCCGTGAGGTGGCCCGTGCCACGCTCCCGGTGGGGCTGTTCTCCAGCATGTACGCCACCTGCAACGCGCGCTCGCTGATGCACTTCCTCGGGCTGCGCACCCAGCACGAGCAGGCCCGGGTGCCGTCCTTCCCGCAGCGGGAGATCGAGATGGTCGCCGAGAAGATGGAGGCCGAGTGGGCGCGGCTGATGCCGCTGACGCACGCGGCCTTCAACGCCAACGGCCGAGTGGCTCCCTGAGGGGCCCGTTGCGGGCCCGGGTCTCCGAAAAGCTGAGCGAAGTGTCCGTATTGCGACATTTCGAGAAGTTCATCTAGGGTGAATGAACGGACCCCGGCGCTGTCTGAACCCCCGAGCAGGCAGCGCCGGGATCCACACGGAGAGCATCCCCGTGGCTCGCGGAACGCTGAGCTGCGAGTAGCGTGGTTCCCATGGCTCCGACCTCCACACCCCAGACGCCCTTCGGGCGGGTGCTGACCGCGATGGTCACGCCGTTCACCGCGGACGGCTCGCTCGACCTCGACGGCGCGCAGCGGCTCGCCGCCCACCTGGTGGACGCCGGCAACGACGGCCTGATCGTCAATGGCACCACCGGCGAGTCCCCGACCACCTCCGACGCGGAGAAAGCCCAGCTGGTCCGCGCCGTGGTCGAGGCGGTCGGAGACCGCGCCCACGTGGTGGCCGGAGCCGGCACGAACGACACCCGGCACAGCCTGGTGCTGGCGCGCGCCGCCCAGGACGCCGGGGCGCACGGCATCCTCGCCGTCACCCCGTACTACAACAAGCCCCCGCAGGAGGGGCTGGTCCAGCACTTCACCGCCATCGCGGACGCCACCGACCTGCCGGTGATGCTCTACGACATCCCCGGACGCAGCGGTGTGCCCATCAACACCGAGACGATGGTGCGGCTGGCGGAACACCCCCGCATCGTCGCCAACAAGGACGCCAAGGGGGATCTGGGGCGGGCCGGCTGGGCCATCGCCACCACGGGCCTCGCCTGGTACTCGGGCGACGACATGCTGAACCTCCCGCTGCTCTCGGTGGGCGCGGTCGGCTTCGTCTCGGTCGTCGGCCATGTGGTCACCCCCGAGCTGCGCGCCCTGGTGACCGCCTACACCAGCGGCGATGTGGCCAAGGCCACCGAGATCCACCAGCGGCTGCTGCCGGTCTTCACCGGGATGTTCCGCACCCAGGGCGTGATCACCACCAAGGCGGCGCTCGGCTTCCAGGGGCTGCCCGGCGGCCCGCTGCGCCTCCCGATGGTCGGGCTCACCGACGAGGAAACCGAACAGCTCAAGCGGGATCTCGCCGCCGGCGGGGTACAGATCTGAGCACCCAGACTTCGCAAGACCAGCGGTAATGAGCAGTACCGGCAGGAAAGGCAGGACCGGGACCACCGGACACCACCCCCCGAGCGGCTTCGGCGCATCGGAAGGCGCCGACATGTCAACAGATCACCTACACGCACACCCACGCGCGCGCCCGCGGCCTCGACAGGGGCACCGGGCGCGCGCGGTCAGGAGAGTCTCTTGAGTCATCCCCACCCAGAACTCGGCCGTCCGCCGAAGCTCCCGGAGGGCGGCCTGCGGGTCACCCCGCTCGGCGGCCTCGGCGAGATCGGCCGCAACATGACCGTCTTCGAGTACGGCGGTCGGCTGCTGATCGTCGACTGCGGCGTCCTCTTCCCCGAGGAGGAGCAGCCCGGTATCGACCTGATCCTGCCGGACTTCAGCTCGCTGCGGAACCGCCTCGACGACATCGAGGGCATCGTCCTCACCCACGGCCACGAGGACCACATCGGCGGCGTCCCCTACCTCCTGCGGGAGAAGCCGGACATCCCGCTGATCGGCTCCAAGCTCACCCTCGCCCTGATCGAGGCCAAGCTCCAGGAGCACCGCATCCGCCCCTACACCCTGGAAGTGGCCGAGGGCACCAGCGAACGGATCGGGCCCTTCGACTGCGAATTCGTCGCGGTCAACCACTCCATCCCGGACGCGCTCGCGGTCGCCATCCGCACTCCGGCCGGCATGGCCGTGCACACCGGTGACTTCAAGATGGACCAGCTGCCGCTGGACGGCCGCCTCACCGACCTGCGGGCCTTCGCCCGGCTCGGCGAGGAGGGCATCGACCTGCTGCTGTCCGACTCCACCAACGCCGAGGTCCCCGGTTTCGTCTCCCCGGAGCGGGAGATCTCCGGGGTGCTGCGCCAGGTGTTCTCCCGCGCGGACAAGCGGATCATCGTGGCGAGCTTCGCCAGCCACGTGCACCGCATCCAGCAGATCGTGGACGCCGCCCAGGAACACGGACGCAAGATCGCCTTCGTCGGGCGCTCCATGGTGCGCAACATGGGCATCGCGCGGGATCTGGGCTACCTGCGGGTACCGCCGGGCCTGGTGGTGGACGTGCGCACGCTGGACGACCTCCCCGACCACCAGGTGGTGCTGGTCTGCACCGGCTCCCAGGGCGAGCCCATGGCGGCCCTGTCCCGGATGGCCAACCGCGACCACCAGATCCGCATTGTCGAGGGCGACACGGTCATCCTGGCCTCCTCGCTGATCCCGGGGAACGAGAACGCCGTCTACCGGGTCATCAACGGACTCACCCGGTGGGGCGCCAACGTCGTCCACAAGGGCAACGCCAAGGTCCACGTCTCCGGACACGCCTCGGCCGGCGAGCTGCTGTACTTCTACAACATCTGCCGGCCGCGCAACCTGATGCCCGTGCACGGCGAGTGGCGCCATCTGCGCGCCAACGCCGAACTCGGCGCCCTCACGGGGGTGCCGGCCGACCGGATCGTCATCGCCGAGGACGGCGTCGTCGTCGACCTGGTCAAGGGCAAGGCGAAGATCGTCGGCAAGGTGCAGGCCGGGTACGTGTACGTGGACGGCCTGTCGGTCGGCGGCGTTACCGAGGCCAGCCTGAAGGACCGGCGGATCCTCGGGGACGAGGGCTTCATCTCCGTCTTCGTGGTCGTGGACAGCAGCAGCGGCAAGATCGTCAGCGGCCCGAGCATCCACTCCCGGGGCTCCGGCATCGACGACGCGGCCTTCGCCGAGGTCATCCCGAAGATCGACGAGGCGCTGGCCAAGTCGGCCCAGGACGGGGTGGTCGAGGCCCACCAGCTGCAGCAGCTGGTGCGCCGTACGGTCGGCAAGTGGGTGTCGGACGTCTACCGC
>NZ_JBHWJL010000029.1:0-31518 GCF_042731495.1 Streptomyces sp. NPDC059853 | reverse complement strand
CAACGTTCCCCCTCCGCCGCACCCCAACACGAAAGGGGCGCCCCTCGCCGAGGAGCACCCCTTCTGACCAGCGTCTACGCCCGTCCACTGCGGTGGGTGTGGGATTTGAACCCACGGTGACATCGCTGCCACGACGGTTTTCAAGACCGTTCCCTTAGGCCGCTCGGGCAAGTCTCCCTCGCCGCCCGTCAGGACGGCAGGAGTAAGGGTAACGGCTCGCGGTGGGTGGGATGGTGTTACGCGTCGCCCACCCGCTGGTCCAGGACGATCTCGGCGGTGTGCTCCCGGCCGTCGCGCTGGTACGTCACCTCGACGGTGTCGCCCGGCTTGTACGTCCAGATCTCGCTGATGAGCGTCGGACCGCTGTCGATGACCCGGTCACCGAAGCGGGTGATCACATCGCCCGGCCGCAGCCCCGCGCCGTCCGCCGGGCCGCCCGGGGTGACCGCTTCCTCGCCGGCCGGCGCGTTCTCCGAGATCCGGGCGCCCGGGGTCTCGCCGCGCATTTCGACCGAGGCACCGATGATCGCGTACACCGGCTGACCGGTGTCGATCAGATCCCGGGCCACCCGCTCGGCCTGGTTGATCGGAATGGCGAAACCGAGACCGATACTGCCCGCCTGGCTCTGGCCCAGCCCGCTGCCGGGGGTCGACTGGATCGCCGAGTTGACGCCGATGACCTCGCCGTCGCCGTTCAGCAGCGGACCGCCGGAGTTGCCCGGGTTGATCGAGGCGTCGGTCTGCAGCGCGCTCATGTAGGAGGCGTTGCCGCCCTGGCCGTCCGAGGAGGCCACCGGGCGGTTCTTCGCGCTCACGATGCCGGTGGTGACCGTGCCGGAGAGGCCGAACGGGGCGCCGATCGCGATCGTCGCGTCGCCCACCGCCACCGCCTCCGAGTCGCCCACCGGCAGCGGCTTCAGATCCCGGTCCCCGGCGTCCAGCAGCCGCAGCACCGCCACGTCGTACCCCTCGGCACGGCCCACGACCTCCGCCTGGTAGCTCGCGCCGTCCGAGAAGGTGACGCTCAGGGTGCCGCCGTCGGCGGCCGAGGCCACCACGTGGTTGTTGGTGAGGATGTGGCCGTCCTCGTCGTAGACGAAGCCGGTGCCGGTGCCGCCCTCGGTGGTGGACTGGGCCTCGATGGTCACCACGCTGGGCAGCGCCGCCTCCGCTATCCCGGCCACCGACTCCGGCGCGCGGGCCGGCGCGCCCTCACCGGCGCCCGCCCCCGAGGCCGGGGAGCTGGTGGCGGTGGTGTCGCGGTCGGCGACCAGATAGCCGACGCCGCCGCCCACGCCGCCCGCCAGCAAGGTGGCGGCGAGCACCGCCGCGATCAGCCCGCCGCGCCGCTTCTTCGGCGGGGCGGCGGTCGGGAAGGCGGCCCACGGGGCGTCCGGCGGCGCGGCGGGCGGGCCCACCGGGCCGCCGAAGGTCCCGGTGGGCGGGTCGGCGGGCGGCGGGCCCGCAGGACCGGCCGGGGCCTGGGCGCCCGCCAGGGTCGGGATCGGGGCCGTCGGGGGCGCGGGGACCCCGGAGGCCGGTGTCCCGGGCACGGGTGCCCCCGGCGGGACGGGGGGCGCCGACGCTGCCGGGTGCGCGGGCTCGTCGGGGGCGACCGCCGGCGGGGCGGGGACGGGCCGCTCCTCCGGCCGGCCCTGGCCGTCCTTCTCGGTGCTCACAGCGTTCTCCTCGGGTGCGCGAACGGGCAGGGTGCTGCGGGGCAGTGCGAGCAGTCTTCCCCAGTGTCCGTCAGCGCCGCGTAAACCCGGTGCATGACAGGATGAGCCGATGGAACCCGCACCCCACCGGATCCAGGTGATCGCGCACCGGGGCTCCTCGGAGGACGCCCCCGAGCACACCCTGGCCGCCTACCGCAAGGCCATCGAGGACGGAGCGGACGCGCTGGAGTGCGATGTCCGGCTGACCGCGGACGGCCATCTGGTCTGTGTGCACGACCGGCGCGTCAACCGGGTCTCCAACGGACGCGGCGCCGTGTCCGCCATGGAACTGGCCCAGCTGAACGAGCTGGACTTCGGCTCGTGGATGGCCCCCTCCGGCATCGCCGAGACCCCCGACGCCGCCGACCCCGAGCGCACCACCGTGCTCACCCTGGAGCGGCTGCTGCGCCTGGTCGCGGACGCGGGACGGCCGATCGGCCTGGCGATCGAGACCAAGCACCCCACCCGCTGGGCGGGCCGGGTGGAGGAGCGGCTGCTCGGACTGCTGGAGCGGCATCCGCTGCCGGGCGAGGTCCGGGTGATGAGCTTCTCCGCCCGCTCGCTGCAACGGGTGCGCAAGGCCGCGCCCGGGCTGCCCACCGTCTTCCTGATGCACTTCCTGCTGCCGCGGAACCGCTCCGGCCGGCTCCCGGCGGGCTCCGCGATCGCCGGCCCCGGCATCCGCATCCTGCGCCGCGACCCCGGCTACGTGGAGCGCGCGCACCGGGCCGGTCACCGGGTCCATGTGTGGACGGTGGACGATCCGGCCGATGTGGAGCTGTGCGCCCGGCTCGGGGTCGACGCGATCATCACCAACCGGCCGCTCACGGTGCGTGAGCAGCTGACCCGGATGGGCTGACCAAAGCCTGACGGGGAGTGCACCGGCGCATTCGCTTCGTATCCGATCATTACGAATACGTCAACGGATGTGTCACGGCCGGTTTCCGCTTTCCGCACCGGGGGCATCTCCTCCTTGGCGTGGGGCAAAGGAGGTCTTGGGGGTGGCGTTGGTGGTCACACAGCAGGTACCGACGTCGTCGTCCATGTCGGTACCCCACGGCCCTGGTGGCGTGGGGACCGCGAGACGGCGGATGCGATGGGAATTGCTGGAAAACGGTGCAGCGGAAACGGTCATCGACGATGCCGTATTGATCCTTTCCGAACTGCTCAGTAATTCATTCCGGCACGCCCGGCCATTGGGCGACGGACACCATGTCCGCGCCTCCTGGTCGCAGGACGCCGACGGCGAGATCACCATCTCCGTGACGGACGGTGGCGGCCCCACCCGGCCGCGCGCCGGGTCCCCCTCGGTCACGGCCCGTGGCGGACGCGGGCTCACCATCATCACCACGCTCGCCCGCGCCTGGGGCGTGCACGACGCCGATCCCTCCGGGGCGGTCACCGTCTGGGCGGTCCTCGGTCCACGCTGAGGGACACCCTGGGTGAGCCACTAAGCTCGCGGCGAAGCCGTAGGAGTACGTGACACACGCAGGAGACCCGCCCGCATGGCCAAGAAGCGCCGCCCCCGTACCCAGCCCAGCGCCGCGGCCACGCCGCAGCTCACCGAGGGCGAGATCCCCGTCGTCGGCGCGCGGGAGCCGTGCCCGTGCGGCTCAGGACGCCGCTACAAGGCCTGCCACGGCCGCGCCGCCGCCCAGGCCGCCACCGAGCTGGTGCGCCGGCCCTTCGAAGGGCTGCCCGGCGAGTGCGACTGGGTCGCGCTGCGCGAGCTGGTGCCCGCCGCCACCGTGCCGCTGACCCTGCGCGAGGGCCTGCCCGCCGACGTGCCCGCGCTCACGCTGGCCACCGTGCTGCCCATGGCCTGGCCCGCGCTGCGCCGCGACGACGGCACCGTGCTGCTCGGTCTGCAGAACGACACCGCCACCGGCGACCTCTCCCGCGACCTCGCCGACGTCCTCACCCGCGCGCTCACCACCACCCCCGGCAGCCCGGTGGCCGCCGCCCGCACCGCGCCCGGCGGGCCCCGGCTCCAGGACCTGCTGGACCCGGACGCCCCGTTCGTGCCCGAGGTGCACAGCGGCTTCGAGTTCTGGCTGGACGACGCCGAGTCGGCCACCGGCGAGGTCGCCGCCTCCCTGGAGCGCGCCAACGCCGCCGCCGTCCCCACCACCCGGCTGACCGGCGTCGACGCCGCCTACTGGTGCCGCACCCCGGAGAAGAACCACCTGCGCTGGGTCATGCCGCACCCCGAGGACCAGTTGCTGGACGCCCTCGCCCGGCTGCACGCCGCCGGTGCCGCCACCCTCGGCGAGGACACCCGGCTGGTGGGCTCCTTCCGGGCGCACGGGCTGACCGTGCCGGTGTGGGACCTGCCCAGCGCGTTCGGCGCCGAGGAGTGCGAGAAGCCGGCCGCCGCGTTCGCCGAGCGGCTGGCCGAGGCGCTGGCCGCCACCACCCCGCTGACGGCCGACGAGCGCAAGGCGCGCAGCGGTCTCACCAACCGTCAGATCACCCTGAACTGACGGATCGTCCGAATGGCGTGATTCCGGTCACAGGGCCCCGGGCAGATGGCGGGATCCGCCGAGGCCGGGCCCGGCCGGGATTTGCGATTCCGGCAGGAGTTGTTACCGTCTGAAGTGAGCCCGGTCGCTGGTGCATCCCCCGTCGCCAGCGACCGGGTTCTTCGCTGTCCGGACCCGGGCGGGCACCGGACGCCGGCGACAGCCCCTACGAGGCCAGCCGCGAGCCGCCGCCCGGGGTACGGATCGCCGCCTCCACGAGCACGTCCAGCAGCGCCGCGGTGCGCGGCAGCCGGATCCGGCCGTCCCGCCCCGGCCACGGCCCGCGCAGCCAGGCCGCCCGCCCGGCCGCCAGCGGCGAGGGCGGCAGCGGCAGATAGCCCCCCGCCGAGTGGAACCGCAGCGAGCCGGGCACCAGGTCCCGGGCGTACAGCAGCTCGCCCAGCTCCGCCGGGTCGTACGGCGCCACCAGCCAGCAGGCACGGGACGGGGTGATCACCACCGGACCGGTCCGCACCCCCCTGTTCGCCAGTTCGGCCTGCGCCCAGGGCGCCGCCGCGGCGGGCAGGCTCACGGCGCACGGGGCCCCGTCCGTCCCGGTGGCCAGGATGATCGGCGCCGCCGGGCGCCGCGTCCACCACCAGCCCACCATCCGCCGGTCGCTGGAGGCCGCCAGCAGTTCGGGGTCCAGCGGATGGGCGCCCGGCACCACACAGCCGGCCTTCCCGCAGCCGCAGCGGCCGTCCGGCCCCGCCTCCACCCCGGGCAGCACCGGCCAGCCGCAGTGCCGGGCATACCCCAGCGCGGCGTCCCGCAGTGCCCGGCCGGAGCCGCGCCCCGCGCCGCCACCGGTGCCGTCGCCGCCGCTCCCGCCGTCGCCCCCGCTTCCGCCCCTGCCGTTCGTGCGTCGCATTCCGAGGATCTCGCGCATGAGCGCTCGTCCCTTCCTTCGCGGCTGATTGAGGGCCGGAAGAGGTCTTCCAGCCAATCACTCACGTGGAACTCAGATCACCGTATGTAGCGTCGTGCGCATTGGTGAGGACGCCAGAACCCAAACAACCGTTCCGGCCATGACTGGCCCGGAGCGCTACCCCGTACGTACCCAGTCGCTCCGGCTCGATCGCCGCCGGCACTCCCCAGTCGATCGCGCGCCGCACGCACCGGCGGCCCTTTTACGCCAAACTCTTCTGGACCCGGCCTGTCGATCAGAGAACACCACAGTCACACGGGCATCATCATTCCCGACCCACGAACACACCGGACACCGGGCCCTGCACGCCGGCAGCAGTGCGTCGTTCCCGGTCGCCACACACCACTGGGGGGTTTGCGATGAGATCACGGCGATCACTCCGCGACGGAAGAGAGCGCCCATGAGCACATCCGTCCCCTCCAATGTGGCCGGAATCCACCCAACGATCACCCCCGTACCGCAGACTCCACCCCCCGGCGACTCATCCGCCCCATCCGGCACGCCCCCCGAGCGGCTCGCCTCCTGGATCACCGACCTCACCGCCCTCCACGACCTCACCGAGCGGCTCGCCCGCACCGGCACACTCCGTGACGCCCTGCACGAAACCCTGCGCGCCGGCGCGCACCTCATCGGCGCCCGGCGCGGCCTGATCGCGCTGCGCCCCACCGCCCCCGAGGACCGGGAAGGGCCCACGGTCCCCGACCGGCTCACCGGCTACGGCCTCACCCCCGCCGACCTCGGCCAGCTGGAGACCGTGCCACCCGCCGCCGCTCCGCACACCCGGCTGCTGGACGGCGCGGGCGACGGCGCGGCCACCGAACTGACCCACCCCGACCTCGCCGCCGACGACACGCTCGACCCCCGGCACCGCGATGTCGCCCGCCTGCTCGGCTGCGCCGCCAGCCACGCCGCCCTGCTCAGCACGGAACCCGGCACCGGCACTGGCACCGGTCACCCGCTGCTCGCCGCCGCCCTCTGGCTGTACGACGAGGCCACCGAACCCGACCAGCGCCAGCGCGAACTCCTCACCCGCTATCTGCGGCACGCCGCCCAGCAACTCGCCCAGCACGCCACCCTCGCCGCCGCCCGCGCCGAGCTGGCCACCCTGCGCGAAGGGCTGCTGCCCGCCCGGCTGCCGTACGTCCCCGGCGTCACCCTCGCCGCCCACCACCGGCCGCTGCCGCTCGGCGGCGGCGACTTCTACGACGCCCTCGCCCTGCCCGACGGTGCCCTCGGCCTCGCCGTCGGCAGCACCGCCGCCGCCGGTGACAGCGGCGCCGCCACCGTGGCCGCCGTCGGACGGCTGCGGGCCGGACTGCGCGCCTACGCCGTCATGGAGGGCGAGGACCCCGTCGCCGTCCTGTCCGATCTCGAACTGCTGCTGCGGCTCACCGAGCCCGCCCGCAGCGCCACCGCCCTCTACGGCTTCGCCGAGCCCGCCGCCGGCAAACTCGTCCTCGCCTCCGCCGGCCACCCGCCGCCCCTGGTCGTCGGGGAACACCGGACCGAGTTCGCCGACACCACCCTCTCCGCCCCGCTCGGCATGCTCGCCTGCTGGGAGGCGCCCAGCGTCGAGATCGACGTCGCCCAGGGAGAAACGGTCCTGCTGTACAGCGCGGGCCTGCTCCACCGCACCGGCGAACCCCGGGACCGCGCCTTCGCCCGGCTCCAGAACGCCGCCCGCACCGCCACCCCCCGGGTGCGCGCCGACCCCCAGGCCCTCATCGACCACATCCTGCGCGTCCTGCCCGCCCGGGCCGCCGCCGAGGCCGGCGGCCCGGGCGACGGCCGGGAGGAGACCGTTCTGCTCGCCGCCCGCTTCCACTGAGCCACGCACCGTGGCGACCCCGGCCCGTGCCCCCTATGTCTCGCCCTGAACGGCTCTGTCCCCATCCCCCACTCGCACATACGATGGAACCCGGTCCCCACCGGGACCGGCGCCGGCACGCGAGGAGGCAGCAGGGTGGCCGAGGAAGCCAAGCCCACGGACGGGAAGAAGCCCGCCGAGACCATCAAGCAGCGCAAGAACAATGTGAACAAGACGGTCTCCGACGAGCTGGCCGAGAACATGAAGACCGGCTGGGCCGACACCGAGCAGCGCGACCTGGAGCCCATCCCCCAGGCCGGCCGCACCGCCGCCCGGCGCGCCGCGCTCTCCGCCCGCTTCCCCGGCGAGCGGCTCGTCATCCCGGCCGGACGGCTGAAGACCCGCTCCAACGACACGGAGTACCCCTTCCGTGCCGCCACCGAGTACGTCTACCTCACCGGCGACCAGACCGAGGACGGCGTCCTCGTCCTGGAGCCCACCGAGGGCGGCGAGGACGGCCCCGGGCACGACGCCACCCTCTATCTGCTGCCCCGCTCGGACCGCGAGAACGGCGAGTTCTGGCTCAGCGGCCAGGGCGAGCTGTGGGTGGGCCGCCGCAACAGCCTCGCCGAGGCCGAGCAGCTGTACGGGCTGCCGGTGGCCGACGTCCGCACCGTCGCCGGACTGCTGAAGGAGGCCGCCGGGCCGGTCCGGGTGGTGCGCGGCCACGACGCGACCATCGAGACCGCCCTCACCGACAAGGTCACCGCCGAGCGCGACGCCGAGCTGAAGAGCTTCCTGTCCGAGCAGCGGCTGATCAAGGACGACTTCGAGATCGCCGAGCTGACCTACGCCTGCGAGGCCACCGCGCGCGGCTTCGAGGACGTCGTCCGGGTGCTGGACAAGGCGGTCGCCACCTCCGAGCGGTACATCGAGGGCACCTTCTTCCTGCGCGCCCGCGTCGAGGGCAACGACGTCGGGTACGGCTCGATCTGCGCGGCCGGCCCGCACGCCACCACCCTGCACTGGGTGCGCAACGACGGCCCGGTGCGCCCCGGCGAGCTGCTGCTGCTGGACGCCGGAGTGGAGACCCGCACCCTCTACACCGCGGACGTGACCCGCACCCTGCCCATCGACGGACGCTTCACCCCGCTCCAGCGCCGGATCTACGACGCCGTGTACGAGGCCCAGGAGGCCGGCATCGCCGCGGTGAAGCCGGGCGCCAAGTACCGCGACTTCCACGAGGCGGCCCAGCGCGTCCTGGCCCGGCACCTGGTGAGCTGGGGCCTGCTGGAGGGCCCGGTCGACCGGGTGCTGGAGCTGGGCCTCCAGCGCCGCTGGACGCTGCACGGCACCGGGCACATGCTGGGGATCGACGTGCACGACTGCGCCGTCGCCCGCCGCGAGGCGTACGTCGAGGGCACCCTGGAGCCGGGCATGGTGCTGACCGTGGAGCCGGGGCTGTACTTCCAGAGCGACGACCTCACGGTGCCGGAGGAGTACCGCGGCATCGGCGTACGGATCGAGGACGACCTGCTCGTCACCGAGGACGGCAACCGCAACCTCTCGGCCGGCCTGCCGCGCGAGGCGGGCGAGGTCGAGGCCTGGATGGCGCGGCTGACCGCCTGACCACCTGATCGTCACGGTCGGACGACCGGCCGTGATGCCTGAACGTTCCGCCTGGGACGCGAGGTGTCACGGGGACGTTTCCGGGTACAGCCCTGGGAACACGGACACCTCGCGTCCCGTTGAACAAGCTGCCAGACCGTTCACAATCATGCTGAACGGTGACACCCACCACGAAAGGAGATAACTTGTCCGCCAATTCGTCGGACCCCCCTGGGCATAGTCCCCGACCACCTCGCCCGCATAGAACGAGCGGCACACGGCGAGGTGGTGTCAGTTGAGTGCCGCACTGCTGGGCCTGCTGGCAGTCATCGTGCTGACCGCGGGTACCGGATATTTCGTCGCCCAGGAATTCGCCTATGTGGCCGCCGACCGGCTCGCTCTCCAGAGTGAGGCCGCCGCGGGCGACAAGCGCGCCGCACGCGCGCTGAAAGTCCAGGAACGGCTGTCGTTCATGCTCTCCGGCGCCCAGTTGGGCATCACCGTGACGGGCCTGATCGTGGGCTTCCTGGCCGAACCGGCCTTCGCCACCCTGCTCGGTCCGCTGCTGAGCGGCATCGGTGTGCCCGAGGCCGCCGCGACCGGTATCGCGCTGGTGACGGCGTTCCTGCTGGCCACGGTCATCCAGATGGTCCTGGGTGAGCTGGGCCCCAAGAACCTCGCCCTCGCCGTGCCCGAGCGCCTCGCCAAATCACTGGGCGCCTCCACCCTGCTCTATCTGAAGGTGGCGGGCCCGCTGATCCACGTCTTCGACTCGGCGGCCAACAAGCTGCTGCGCAAGGTGGGCATCGAGCCGGTGGAGGAGCTGCACCACGGAGCGACCCTGGAGGAGCTGGGCCGCCTGATCGACGAATCCCACGAACACGGGCAGCTGACGCACGACACCGCGCAGCTGCTGGATCACGCTCTGGAGTTCTCGGATCGCACCCTCGCGGAGGTGATGGTTCCCCGGGTGGACGTGAGCTATGTCCGCGCGACCGATCCGGCGGCATCCGTCGTCGCGCTGATCGGCGAGCAGGGACACTCCCACTATCTGGTGGTCGGCGAGCGCATCGACGACATCACCGGGGTGGTCGGGGTCCGCGAACTGCTGCGGACGACCCCCGAGGAGCTGGCCGGCGCCCGGTCGGGCGCGCTGGCCCGTCCGGCGCTGCTGCTGCCCGACACCCTGCCGCTGCCCGGCGCGGTGGAGCAGATGCAGGCGGCGGGCGAGGAGTTCGCCGTGGTGCTGGACGAGTACGGCGGTCTGGCGGGCATCGTCACGCTGGAGGACATCGCCGAGGAACTGGTCGGCGAGATCGCCGACGAGACCGACGAGATCGAGCTGCCGGCGATCGCCGACGGCACGAGCTGGCTGGTGGACGCGGGGCGCCGCGTCGACGAGGCGGCCGAGGCCACCGGGATCCCGCTGCCGGAGGAAGAGGACTTCGAGACCGTGGCCGGTCTGATCATCAACCGCTGCGGGCGCTTCCCCGCCGTCGGCGACCGGATCGAGGTCGGCCTGGCGGACGGCACCGCGGCCGTGATCGAGGTACTCACCCTGGACCGCAGGGTTCCCGGCCGGATCCGGCTGGAGCGTGTCGAGCCGTCCGCGCCGGGCACGGCCGGTGACGTCCCGGTGGGCGCGCCGCGTGAACGGGTGGAGCAGCGCTCATGAGCATGGGCATGGCAAGCCTGATCACGGTGCTGCTGCTGATCGGCAGTGGCTTCTTCGTGGCCGCCGAGTTCGCGCTGGTCGCGGCGAAGCGGCACCGTCTGGAGCAGGCGGTCACCGAAGGGAAGCGCGGCGCCAAGGCGGCGCTGGCCGGAACGCGTGAGCTCTCGCTCATGCTGGCCGGCGCGCAGCTGGGCATCACCGCGTGCACCCTGGGCCTGGGCTCCATCTCCAAGCCGGCGATCTCCCACGAGGTCGATCCGCTGCTGGAGAAGCTGGGGCTGCCCAGCGGGCTCTCCTACGGCATCGCGTTCCTGTTCGCGATGATCGTGGTGGTGTTCCTGCACATGGTGGTCGGCGAGATGGCGCCCAAGTCCTGGGCCATCTCCCATCCGGAGCGCTCGGCGATGCTGCTGGCGCCCCCGTTCCGCGCCCTGGTGGCGGCGGTCCGGCCGGTCATCTGGGCCATGAACAAGATCGCCAACGGTCTGGTCCGGCTGTGCCGGGTGACCCCGCGCGAGGAGCTGACCTCGATCCACGACCGTGATCAGCTGGCCCACCTGGTGGGCGAGTCGCAGCGGCTCGGCCTGATCAGTGAGGCGGACTCGGGGCTGATCACCCGGTCGCTCACCGAGCCGATGTCGCCGGTGGGCGCCATCCTGGTGCCGGCCGACAAGATCGCCGAGGTACCGGCCGGGGCCGGCGTCGAGGCGATCCTGGACGCCGCCCGGGCCAGCGACCACACCCGGCTGCTGGTACGGGACGGGGAGCGGGTGCTCGGCTCGGTGCACGCCCGGGACGCCATCGTGGCGCGGGCGGACGGCCGGCGGGTGACGGCGGGCGAGCTGGCCCGTCCGGTACCGGAACTGGCCCCGGACGACACCGTCAGCCACGCGGTGGAGCAGATGCGGCAGCGGCGTGCCTCGCTCGCGGTGGTCCGCGACGGCGACGGCCGGCTCGCCGGGCTGATCAGCCTGGACGACCTGCTGGTCCGGCTGATGCGGCCGGAGCCGGTGGCGTAACGCTCCGGGACGAACGGGAAGGGCCCCGGTCCGCGACAGCGGGCCGGGGCCTTCCGCATGGTTCGTCTCCGGTGGGCTACCGCTTGAGCAGTTCCACGACGCGGGCGAACCCGTCGCCGCCGTGGCCTTTGGCCACGGCCCGGTCGGTCCGCGCCCTGACGGCGTCCAGCGCCCGGGTGTCCAGGCCGCGGGGCGGCGCCCAGGAAGGCGCGGGCGAGGGCGGTGCCCACCCGCCCGGCCCGAGGACGGTGACGGTGTCCGGCCGTCCGGTCACCGGTGGGCCTTCTTCGCCAGCAGGGTGGCGAGTGCCGGGGTGTCCCGGTCGCCGAATCCCTCGGCCACGGCCCGGTCGAGGAGTTCTTTCACCGGCGTCATCAGCAGCGGGTCGACGCCCTGCGCCGCGCTCGCCTCGATGAGATTCACGAAACCCGCCGACTGCATGGCCAGATTCGACGTGGGATCACGGAAATCACCCGCGTCGATCCGGCGTCCCCAGTCGGGGAACGCCGTCATCATCGCGGTGAGCCACGGCACCAGCAGTTCACCGGTGAATTCGGTGGCGCTTCCGCCGTCGGAGGTGGCCAGCGCGGTGGCGTGCAGCGCACCCGCGAACATGCCGTACATACCGCTGAGCAGCGCCAGGTCGCAGAGGGCGGCGGCGCCGGGGTCGGTGCCCAGCCAGCGGGCGCCGCCGAGGAGGCCGAGCGGTGCGCGGTGCCGGTCGAAAGCGTCCCGGTCGCCGCTGTACAGGGTCAGCGACGCATCGGAACCGATCATCGGCGGGATCGCCATGATCCCGCCGTCCACGGCGTGCGCGCCGCGCTGGGTGGCCCACTGGGCGAACTCGCGGGCCTGGGCCGGGGTTCCGTTGGTGAGCTGGACCAAGGTGCGGCCCTGCAGCGCGTCGCCGACCGTGCCCAGGGTGGCGTAGGCGGCGGCGTAGTCCAGGACGCAGAGCACGACCAGGTCGGCGGCGCGCACCGCCTCGCGGGGGTCGGCGGCGGCGACCGCGCCCCGTGCGGTCAGGGGGCCGGCCTTGGCCGGGGTGCGGTTCCAGACGGTGACGGGGTGGCCGCCGTCCAGGAACGCGGTGGCCAGGGCGCTGCCCATGGCGCCGAGACCGAGCACCGTCACGGGGGTGACGGAGGGGGTACCGCTCACGTTGATCGCTCCGCTTCATGCTGTTTCCGAACAAGAACTGGCGCCAACGGAAAGCGTCTGCCACGCCGGTACGATCGGCAAGTACCGACAATAAAGTCAGGTACCTACCTCCAGGTCAGTAAAGGGCGGGGCATCGCGATGCGGGAACAGCCTTACGCGTGCGGAATCGACGCGGCGGTCGATGTCATCGGCGGAAAGTGGAAAGTGCTGATCCTGTGGGCACTGGAGGGCGGTGAACGCCGTTTCGGGGAACTGAAGCGGCTGATTCCCGGAGTGAGCGAGAAGGTGCTGATCCAGCAGCTGCGCGAACTGGAGGCCGACGAGATCGTGCACCGCGAGGTCTACCGGCAGGTGCCGCCCAAGGTGGAGTACTCGCTGACCCCGCTGGGTGCCTCGCTCAACCGGGCGCTGGAGCCGCTCGGGCAGTGGGGCCGGGACAACATGGAGCACATCGCGGCCATCCGCAGCGAGTTGTGCGCGGAGAAGGACGGCAGGAAAACGGCCGGGGTCACCGGCGGCACACGCTGAGCGTGCCGCCGGTGGCCCCGGCCGGGGAAAGTGCGCGGCGCGGGCCGGTCAGTCGCCGATGGTGACCGACTCGATGACGATGTCCTCGACCGGCCGGTCGTTCATCGGGTCGGTCTCGGTGGCCGCGATGGCGTCCACCACAGCCTTGGACTCCTCGTCCGCGACCTCGCCGAAGATGGTGTGCTTCTGGTTCAGGTGCTCGGTCGGGGCCACCGTGATGAAGAACTGCGACCCATTCGTATCTGCGACGCCTGGGTTGGCCATCGCGAGCAGATACGGCTGGTCGAAGGTGCGGCCGGAGTCGACCTCGTCCTCGAACTGGTAGCCGGGGCCGCCCATGCCGGTGCCCATCGGGTCGCCGCCCTGGATCATGAAGCCGTCGATCACCCGGTGGAAGATGACGTCCCGGTAGAGCGGCTCACCGTCCTGCTGCCCCTCCCAGGGCAGCGAACCGTCCGCCAGCCCCACGAAGTTGGTCACCGTCAGCGGTGCCTCCTCCGGGAACAGGGTGAGCGCGATGTCGCCCTCGCTGGTGTGCAGCACGGCGCTGGTGGCGTCCGAGGCCTCCGCCCCGGCCGGACCGGCCAGGCCCGAGGGGATGTCCTGGCCCGGGTCGGTCTCCTCCTGCTCCTCCTGCTGTGCCTGGCCGCTGGTCTGCTCCTGGTCCTGGGAACCGGCCGGTTCCTCGTCCCCGGAATCGGAGCCACAGGCCGTGATCAGGCCCAGGCACAGCAGCGCGGCGGCCAGTCGCCGGGATGTGCGGTTCACGTGCGATGCCTTCCGTCCGTGGTCATTTCAGCCTCAACATCATGCACCACACCCGCCCCGTCTCACCGGAAAAGGTCACGCCATTCCGGAGCGGAGGCCAGCTCCCTCAACTCGTCCATGGTCAGCGGGCTGTCCTCCCGGGTCGGCGCCTCCAGGTCGTCGATCCCCGCGGAGTTGGCCACGGTGATGTCCATCGAGGACCCGTCGGGCAGGTTGAGGGACACGGTCCACACCCCGACCGGATCGTCCGCCGTCGGGCCGAGGTCGCAGTGGTCAAGCCGCACACCGTCCCCCAGCGGCTCGGAGCCGCAGTACTCGTCCTCGCCCCAGCCGTCGAAGCCTTCCTCCCAGTCCGGCTCGTTCGGCTCGTAGACGTCGTAGGGCTCCCACAGCATGACCGAGACATAGCCGGGGCCCCGGCCGTCGTCGGCCACCAGATAGATCTCGCCCGGCCCACTGGCCTGCTGCACGTCCTCGGTGATGTCCAGCCGCTCGGGCGCCAGCGAACGGAACAGGTCCCGCAGCACCTCCGGTGCCGCGTCGACCAGTTCGGGGCCGGTGTCGGTGTCGGGCGCGCCGTAGGTCTCGTCCAGCAGGTCGAAGACCTCCTGCCAGACCGGCGCCCTGGCGATCTCGGCCAGCTTCTCCTCGCCGATCAGCGGCTGGTAGCCGTCCGGATCGTCGAGGCTCGTCATCTCCTTCTCGAAACTCACGCTGACCGCACGGGCCCACGACGCGTCGGCACTCCCGTCGGGCACCTCCAGCAGGGCCACCCACTGACGGCTCCCCAACTCGTCGTCCTCGTTCAGCCAGTCCTCCTGGGTCCGGCTGAGCACCGCGCCGTCCGCCAGCTCCTCCTGCGTGCAGCGGTAGCCGGCGCTGTCGGGCACCACACAGCCCAGGCTCTCCTCCCACCCCTCCACCGCCCAGCGGTGGATCGTCACGCCGAGGGAGGCTTCGCCGGGGATGGTGTCCGCGAGCTGGAGGAAGATCCCCGGCTCCTCCGCGCCGAGCGGGCTGTCGGCCTCGCTCGCCAGGACCTCGATCCCGGCCGGGAGCATCCCGGACAGCGTCTCCACCATGCCCTCGCGGCTCTGCGGGACGCCATCGGCCACCGGCGTGCCGGAGTCACCGCCCGTGAGCTGCACCGCGCCCACCGAGAGCAGCGCCACCGCGGCGGCGCCCCCCACGACGCCGGCCCGCTGCCGGAAGACCCGGGCCCGGCCGCGGCGCAGCCCGGCCTCGGTCAGCCGCGCCGGATCGGGCTCGAAGCCACCGCCGGTCTGCCGCAGCATGGCGCCGAGTTCCTGCTCGAAGGGGGTGGTGTGGTCGTCGTTTCTCATGCTCTGGTCTCCTTCGGTCTTACCGAGCGGTCAGTTCAGCGAGACCGGACGTGCCGAGCACGCCGCGGAGCTTGGTCAGGGCCCTGCTCGATCGGGTGCGCACCGCGCTGGAACTGGTGCGCATCATGGCGGCGGTCTGCTCCACGCTCAGGTCCTCCCAGAACCGGAGCACCAGCACCGTGCGGTCCAGGGGCGGCAGCTGGGCGAGGGCCTGGAGAAGCGTGATCCGGAGCGTGGAGTCCGCCGAGGGAGCCGCCTGGTCGGGAATGCTGACCGCCGGGCTCTCCCCGCTGCTGCGGCGGCGCTTGTAGGTGAGGAAGCAGCGCACCAGCACCGTCTGCGCGTAGGCAGCGGGGTTGTCGATGCAGCGCTTGCGTTTCCAGGCGGTGTACATCCGCCCGAGCGTCTCCTGGACGAGGTCCTCGGCGAGATGGGTGTCGCCGCTCGTCAGCAGACACGCGGACCGGTACAACGCACCGCTGCGCCGCATGGCGAAGTCCCGGTACGCGTCCAGATCGCGCTGCTTCATCTGTCCCCCTCGGTCTCCGGGGGCTGCTCCCCGCGCTCACTAGGTCGACGCGCGAGCAGCCACCGGACGTTACAGCCTTTTTCCGTGGGGGGCGGTGATCGCCGTCACCGCCCCCGCAGGTGATGGACGGGTCAGACGGTGTACTGGGCGATCAGGTCGGCCCAGACGCCGTCGGCGGCGATCTCGGCCAGCTGGTCGGCGGTCAGCGGGGCATCGGCCCGCACCGGCGCGTCCTCCCAGTCGGCGAGGTTGGTCTGGGTGATGTCGACACCCGAACCGTCGGGGTAGTACACGGCGGCCCACCACAGGCCGACCGGGTCCTCGTCGGTCGGCGCGGCGGAGCACACGCTCAGCTCCGCGCCGCCCTCCAGGACGGAGTCGACGCACTCGACGCCGCCCTCCTCGCCGTCGAAGCCCACGGAGCCGTCGAAGCTCTCGATGTCCTCGGAACCGGCGACATCCTCGAAGCCGACGCCGTCCTCGAAGCCGTCCTCGCCGGACGTGTCCCACGGGCCCCAGGCCGAGATGGAGAGCAGCGCCGCGCCGTCACCGTCATCGGTGAGCAGCTCGGCGTAGTTGATGTCGTCGGCGTCGTTCCCGGCATCGGTGACCTCGATGCCCTCCGGCGCCAGCGAGCGGAACGCCGCGCGCAGTTCGGCGGCGGGGATCTGCGCGGAGTCCTCCCACTCCTCCTCGACGGGCTCGCCGTACTCGGCGTCCAGCGCGGCCAGCAGCTCCTGCCACACCGGCGCCTGCACGGCCTCGGTCAGCTGCTGCTCGTCGAGCACCGGCACATAAGCGTCCGCGTCGGCGCTCCCGGTCAGCTCCTTGAACTGCGACATGTACACGCTGCGGCCGGTCTCGGCGTCGAACTCGGCGCTGCCCGGACCCTCCAGCCACACATCCCAGCCGATGGCGTGGAACGGCTCTCCGTCCTCGTCCTCACCCGAGCCGTCGGTCTCGTACTCCCAGGTGCTGACCGACAGCAGCCGGCCGTCCGACAGCTCGGTCTCGGTGCAGTCCGAGACGTACCCGTCCTCGCCCGCGCCGTCCTCGCCACCGTCGTCGGGGCAGCCGGCCCACTCCGTCCAGTCGCCGACAGAGCGGCCGACGCTCACGTCGACGGTGGTGGTGCCACCGGTGCTGTCACCGGCCTCCACCGAGGCGAACGGGTACTCGCTGTCGAGGTACCCCTGGCCGTACGCCTCGGCGATCTCGGTGCCCTCCGGCAGCAGGCCCGTCAGGGCCGCCACGATCTCCTGCTCGGTCCCCGGGGCGCGGTCCTGGCCGGACGCCGCGCTCGCGGATGCCGCCCCCATGGTCGTCGCCGCGGCGACGGTGGCGATCGCCGCCGTCAGGGCCGCCCGGCGACGCCAGCCGCGCTTCACCGTCGTGCTCATAACCCTCAACCCCCATCAGAACCGGCCCCCCGGGCCGGTGCGAGTGACTCGGCGAGCCGCGGTGTCCCCGCCGTCTCGCCCTTCACTCCTATCGATGCGGTGGGCCGGCCCGGATGTTGCACCCCCGCCGGGGGGAATCTCCGCGGCCCGGTCGCCGCAACGGCCCCCGCCTCACGACGCCTGCAGCAGCGCCGCGTCCTCCCGCCACTTCAGGATCTTGTCGAAGCTGACCACGGCGCCACCGCCACCCGGGTGGTTGCCGAACCTGGCCGCGTCCGACAGCGCCTCGATCAGCTGCAGCCCCCGCCCGCCCGGCTCCAGCGCCTGGCTCTCCCGGCGCGGCCCCGGGGGATCGGCCGGGAAGCCCGGCCCGGAGTCGACGACCTCGATCCGGCACACGTCCCCGTCGATCGACGCCGTCACCCGGTACACCGCCGCCTCCCCGCCCCCGTGCTGGACGGCGTTGGCGCACGCCTCGGTGAGCGCCACGCACAGTTCATGGGTGACGTCGGCGTCCACCCCCGCCGTCTCCATGGCTCCCAGCAGCAGCCGGCGGGCGAGCGGGACGCTGGACGCCTCCCGCCGCAGTTGGAGTGACCACCAGATGCTCATGCTCCAGCCTCCTGGCCGCGGTACGCCGTGGACACCCTAGGCATTGCCGGTCAGCGCCACCCATAAGCGTGCGAAGGAACCAACAACCCCCATTCAGCGGATGTACCCGGACGCTTACGTCGATATAACGACACCCCGACGAGGGTGAATGCAGGCACATGCGTACGATCCCCGATCCCGCCCGTCTCCGCGCGGACACCCGGTGAGAGGATGGGCCCGCCATGTGTGCGGGAGCCGATCTGCGTCTGCTGCGGGCCGCTGTCTTCGCCGCGGCCTGCACCGCCCTGGCCGCCGCCGGGCACCTCGGCGCCGGCGGCCCCCCGCTCCCCGCCTGGACCCTGCTCGCCGCCTGGGCCGCCGTCTGCGCCGTGTGCCTCCCGCTCGCCGGCCGCGAGCGCCCCTCCCTGCCCGCGCTGACCGCCGCCCTGGCCGCCGGACAGCTCGCCCTGCACCACCTCTTCTCCCTCGGCCAGTTCGGCCTCCCGGCCCACGGCGGCGACGGCAGCGGCGGCGCGCTCGCCCTCGCCGCCCGGCTGCTGTGCAACGACTACGCCCTCACCCTCACCGAGGCCGAGGCCGCCGCGATCGCCCACAACGCCGGGCTCGCCCCCGCCGCGCCCGCCGCCGACGCCGCGGCCCAGGCCGCCCAGGCCGCGCCCAGCGGCCCCCTCATGCTCGCCGGCCACCTGCTGGCCGCCCTCGCCGCCGGCGCCCTGCTGCGCCGCGGCGACGCCGCGCTGTGGCAGCTGGTACGGCTGGCCGCCCGGGTCGCCGCCGCCCGCCTGCCGTGGCCGCTCGCCGTCCACCTCGCCCGGCTGCTGCACGGCGCCCTCCGCCCCACCCCGTACCTCCCCGGCGCCGCCCGCGCCGACCGGCTCCCCGCCGGCACCAAGCCGCCCGCCCTGCTCCTGGCGCACAGCATGCACCGGCGCGGGCCACCGGCCGCGCCGCTCATCCTCGCGGCCTGATCGCCTCCCCGGACGGACAGCGGAAGGGGAGCGCGTCGCCCTGCCGCGCGCACCCACCCGACCATCCGCAACCCAGCGTCCGTGGAGTCTTCCCATGAACCGCACCCGTGTCGCCGCACGCGCGGCCACGCTCACCCTCGCACTCGGCTGCGCCCTCGCGCTCGCCGGCACCGCCCGGGCCCATGTCTCCGTCGACCCCGGCGAAGCCACCCAGGGCAGCTACGGCGTCATCAACTTCAAGGTCCCCAACGAGCGTGCCGACGCCTCCACCGTCCGGCTCGAAGTGCATCTCGACCCCGACCACCCGCTGGCCTCCGTCATGCCGCAGCCGGTCCCCGGCTGGGACGTCGAGGTGCGGACCGTCACCCTCGACGAACCCCTCGAATCCCACGGCAACCTGATCACCGAAGCCGCCAGCGTCATCACCTGGAGCGGCGGCGAGATCGCCCCCGGCACCTTCCAGCAGTTCCCCGTCTCCCTCGGGCCGCTCCCCGAGGACACCGACCAACTGGTGTTCAAAGCCCTCCAGACCTACGACAGCGACGAGGTCGTCCGCTGGATCGAGGAGCCCACCGCCGACGGCAGCGAACCCGAGCACCCCGCCGCCGTCCTCGCCCTCACCCCCGGCAGCGGCGACGGCCACGGCCACGGCGCCCCCGCCGCCGGGGACGGCACGGACGGGGACGAGGACCACGGAACGGAGTCGGTCGTCGCCGGCGCCGCGGACGCCACCGACACCACCGCCCGCATCCTCGGCGCCGGCGGCATCCTCGCCGGACTGGCCGGCATCACCTTCGGCGTCCTCGCCGGACGCCGCCCCACCGGCCCCGCCACCGGCGACCGGACCCAGGACTGACCGCTGCGGGGCGGGCGGCCCCACCGCCCGCCCCGTACCCGTACCGCACCCCAGGAACACACATGCGCCTGCGCACCTACGCCCGCACCACCGCCGTCGCCCTCGCGGCGGCCCTCGCCCTCACCGCCTGCGGCGGCGACACCTCCGCCGACGGCGGCGACTCCCTCGCCGACGTCTCCGGCGAGCAGGACCCCACCCGGGGCACCGTCCTCGACACCCCCTTCGCCAAGCCGGCCATCACCCTCACCGACACCGAGGGCGAACCGTACGACCTCGTCGCCGAGACCGCCGGGCACGCCACCCTCCTCTACTTCGGCTACACCAACTGCCCCGACGTCTGCCCGCTCACCATGAGCAACATCGGCAACGCCACCGCGGGACTCACCCAGGAACAGCGCGACGACCTCCGCGTCGTCTTCATCACCTCCGACCCCGAGCGCGACACCCCCGAATCCCTCGGCCCCTGGCTGCGCGCCCAGGGCGAGGACTTCATCGGGCTCACCGGCGACTTCGACACCATCCAGGAAGCCGCCCGCTCGCTCGGCATCCACATCGACGCACCCACCCAGGACGAGGACGGCACCTGGATCTCCACCCACGGCTCCCAGGTCCTCGCCTTCCTCCCCACCGACGACAAGGCACACGTCATCTACATGGAGGGCGTCACCCAGGACACCTTCGCCGCCGACCTGCCCGGACTGATCGAGGGGCGCACCCCGTGAGGCGTCGCACGGCGCTCGCGATCACCGCCGCGCTGCTCGCCCTCGCCGGCTGCTCGGCCGGCGACGGCGGCGGCGAACCCCGGCTGACCGCGGAGAACGCCTACATCCCCGAACCCATCACCGGCGACATGGCCGGGGGCTTCCTCGTCATCCGGAACACCGGCGACGCCGACGACACCCTCACCTCGGTGCGCAGCGACCTCGCCGAGACCGTCGAGATGCACGAGACCGTCGACAACGCCATGCGCCCGGTCGACTCCTTCACCGTCCCGGCCGGCGGCACCCTGAGCCTGTCCCGGGGCGGCAGCCATCTGATGCTGCTCGGCCTGACCCACAAGCCCGTCGAGGGCGAGCAGGTGGAACTGGAGCTGCGGTTCGAGAAGTCGGCGCCGATCACCGTCGACGTACCGGTCAGGGCCACCACCTACACCGGGGAGTGACCGCGCCATGACCACCACCCTCTCCCGGCTGCTCGTGCTGCTGACGGCCCTGGGCGCCGTGCTCGTCGCGGCCGCACCGCCCGCGCTCGCGCACGCCGCCCTCACGGGCAGCAGCCCGGCGGACGGGGAGGTGGTGGTCACCTCCCCCGAACGCGTCGAACTCACCTTCTCCGAACGGGTCTCCCTCACCGGCGACCAGGCCCTGCGCGTCCTCGACCCCGCCGGGGAACGGGTCGACACCGGCGAGATCACCGACCTGAGCGCGAACGGGGAGGTACGGCACGGGGTGGCGCTCGCCGACGACCTCCCGGACGGCACCTACACCGTCGCCTGGCAGGCCGTCTCGGCCGACAGCCACCCCATCGCCGGGGCCTTCACCTTCTCGGTCGGCGCCCCCTCCGAGACCTCGGTGCGGCTGCCCGCCCAGGGACCGGGCGACGGCACGGCCGGGCTGCTGTACGACCTGGCCCGCTTCCCCGCGTACGCCGGGTTCCTGCTGCTGGCCGGCGGCGCCGCCTTCCTGCTGGTGTGCCGGCCGGGCCCGGCCGCCCGCCCCGTCCTCCAGCGGCTGGTGCTGGCCGGCTGGACGACGGCGACCGCCGCCACACTCGCGCTGCTGCTCCTGCGCGGCCCGTACACCGGGACCGGACTGCGGGACGTCATCGACACCAAGACCGGTACGGCGCTGCTGTGCCGGCTGCTGCTCCTCGGCGCCGCCGCCCTCTACGTGGCGGTGCTGTTCGGGGACCGGGCCCGCGGACGCCGGGCGCACGGCGCGCTCGCGGCGGCCGGGGTGCTGCTGGCGCCGGCCACCGCCGCGACCTGGGCCCTGGCCGAACACGCCTCCACCGGCCCCTGGCCGTGGCTGGCCGTCCCCGCCGACCTCGTCCATCTGCTGGCGGCCGGCGCCTGGCTCGGCGGGCTCGCCGCCCTGCTGGCGCTGCTGTACCGGTCACCGGAACCGGTGCCGCGCGCGGCGGTACGGCGCTTCTCCCGGCTGGCGTTCTGGTCGGTGGTGGCGCTGGCCGCCACCGGCCTCTTCCAGGCGTGGCGGCAGGTCGGCGGCTGGGACCCGCTGCTGGGCACCCGGTACGGTCAGCTGCTCGTGGTCAAGACGGCGCTGGTGGCGCTGGTCGTCGGCACCGCCTGGATCTCCCGCCGCTGGACGGCACGGCTCGCCGACCCTCCGGCCGGGGCCGTGCCCGAGCCCGTGCCCGTCTCCGCGCCGGACGCACCGGACACCCGGCAGGCCCCGCCCCTGCCCCCGGCCGCCACCGACGACCCGGCCCGCCGGGCCCAGCTCGCCCGCCAGCGCGCCGCCGTCCAGCGCACCCGGCGCCGGCGCGACCGGGACCGCGACACCGAACGCAGCGGACTGCGCCGCAGCGTCCTCGCCGAAGCCGCCGTCGCCGCCGCCGTCCTCGCCGTCACCACCGCCCTCACCGGCACCACCCCGGCCCGTACCCAAGCCGCCACCGACGCCGCGGCCGCCGCACCGCGGCCGCTCTCCGTCCAGCTGCCCTACGACACCGGCGGCCCGCACGGCCGGGGCACCGCCCTCATCGACATCACCCCCGGCGGCACCGGCGACAACGTGCTCCACCTGCGCCTGGAGGACCCGGCCGGACTGCCCAACGGCGCCGAGGAGGTCCGCATCGCCCTCACCCTCCCCGCCGAGGACCTCGGCCCGCTGCGCTACGAACCCGCCCACGTCGACGTCGGCCACTGGGTCGCCGACGACCTCCGGCTGCCCCGCCCCGGCGACTGGGAACTCTCCCTCACCCTGCGCACCTCCGAGATCGACCAGACCACCGAAACCACCACCCTCACGGTCGGATAGCGAACCGCCATGCCAGACACCCCAGAACCCGCCACCACGCCCGGGCCGATCAGCCGCCGCCGCCTGCTGGGCACCGCCGGTGCCACCGGCGCCGCCGGGCTGGCCGCCGGAGCCACCGGCGGCACCCTGTTCGGCACCGCCCAGGCCGGCACCGGCACCACCCCGCTCGCCAGTGTCGGCAGCACGGCCCACCCCTTCCACGGCCCCCACCAGGCCGGCATCACCAGCCCCTTGCAGGCCCACGGCCACCTGATCGCCTACGACCTCGACCCCGGCGCCGACCGGCGGTCCGCCGCCGCGCTGCTGCGCCGCTGGTCGGACACCGCCGCGGCGCTGATGGCCGGGCGGGGCGAGGAGGCGGACGGCACCCACATGGCGCTGGACGCCGGGCCCTGCGCCCTCACCCTCACCTTCGGCTTCGGCGCCGCGCTCTTCGACACCCTCGGGATGACGGACCGGCGGCCCACCGCGCTGGCCCCGCTGCCCGAGTTCAGCAACGACGCCCTCGACCGGGACCGCTCCGGCGGCGAGCTGTGGGTCCAGATCGGCGCGGACGACGCCCTGGTGGCGCTGGCCGCGCTGCGCGCCGTGCGCCGCGCGGCGCTCGGCACGGCCACCCCGCGCTGGCAGATGACCGGCTTCAACCGCACCCCGGGCGCCACCGCCCACCCGATGAGCCAGCGCAACCTCATGGGCCAGATCGACGGCACCAACAACCCCCGGCCCACCGACGACGACTTCGACCGGCGGATCTTCGTTCCCGCCGACGGCGACCCGCCGTGGATGGCGGGCGGCTCGTACGCCGTGGTCCGCCGGATCCGCATGCTGCTCGACCCCTGGGAGGACCTGGCGGTGGCCGACCAGGAGCGGATCATCGGCCGCCGCAAGGCGGACGGCGCCCCGCTCGGCGGCGGCACGGAGACCACCCCCGTCGACCTCGCGGCGCTGGACGACGCGGGCAAGCCGGTGATCCCCGTCAACGCGCACGTCCGTGTCTCCTCCCCCGAGACCAACGACGGCGCCGCCATGCTGCGCCGGCCCTTCTCGTACCAAGACGGGCTGCTGCCGGACGGGGCGCCGGACGCCGGACTGCTGTTCATCTGCTGGCAGGCCGATCCGCTGCGCGGCTTCGTGCCCGTGCAGCGCAAGCTCGACCGGGGCGACGCGCTCTCGCCGTTCCTGCGGCACGAGGCGAGCGCGCTGTTCGCCGTGCCGGGCGGCGCGGCGGAGGGGGAGTACGTCGGGCAGGCGCTGTTCGAGGGCTGACGGGCGGGGTCCGGGAAGGGGATACGGTGGCGGCATGACAGCAGCCAGCCGCTACACCTATCTCGGTCCCGAGGGCACCTTCACCGAGGCCGCGCTCCGCAGCCTGCCGGAGGCCGCCACCCGGGAGCTGGTCCCGATGATCTCGGTGCCGGCCGCGCTGGACGCGGTACGGGGCGGGGACGCGGCGGGCGCGCTGGTGCCGATCGAGAACTCGGTGGAGGGCGGCGTCTCCGCCACGGTGGACGAACTGGCCTCCGGCGAGCCCCTGATGATCTACCGCGAGGTGCTGCTGCCGATCGCGTTCGCGCTGCTGGTACGGCCCGGCACGACGCTCGCCGACATCAAGACGGTGACCGGGCACCCGGTGGCGCAGCCGCAGGTGCGGGGCTGGCTGGGACAGCATCTGCCGCAGGCGCAGTGGGAGTCGGCGGCCTCGAACGCGGACGGTGCGCGGCTGGTGCAGGAGGGCCGCTTCGACGCGGCGTTCGCGGGGGAGTTCGCGGCGGCCACGTACGGGCTCGATCCGCTGGTCACCGAGATCCACGACGCGGACAACGCCACCACGCGGTTCGTGCTGACCGGGCGGCCGGCCCGGCCGGCGGCGCCGACCGGTGCGGACAAGACGTCGGTGGTGCTGTGGCTGCGCGGCGACCATCCGGGCGCGCTGCTGGAGGTGTTGCAGGAGTTCGCGACCTGCGGGGTGAACCTGATGCGGATCGAGTCGCGGCCGACGGGCGCGGGCATCGGGCAGTACAGCTTCTCGCTGGACTGCGAGGGGCACATCTCCGAACGCCGGGTGGGCGAGGCGCTGATGGGGCTGCGGCGGCTGTGCCGCGACATCCGGTTCCTCGGCTCGTACCCGCGCGCCGACCGGGTGGCGGCCACGGTCCGCGAGGGGACCACCGATCCGGATTTCCTGCGGGCGGCGGACTGGCTCACGCGGTGCCTGGACGGGCGCGGTGCGTGACGGCTGTGGACGCGGGGGGCGGGGCGGCGGCGTTATCCACAGGGTCACCCGGTCAGCTGTGGATAACTCGGCAGGTCACAATCGGTCATTGTCGACATAACGGCTTGATGACCGCACCCCTTGTCCACACCTCATCCACAGGGGAGGGATCACTATTCGTCACCCCATTCCCGGCAGGCGACTCTTTGGAGTGAGGGAAATCACCACTTGATTCACCGGGATTCCCTCGAAAGAGCGAGTGGATGATGTTTGGCCGGGGAATTCTGAGCCGTCACATCCTAGCGCCCCCACCCGGCCCTCCTTTCATCCACAGGGCAGCCGGGACCCTGTGGAAAACATGTGGGAAACCCCGCCCTGACCTGTGGATTCGACGAAGGCAGCCACTCCGGCAAAGCGGACAAAGGCCACTAATCAATTGCCAGGGATTCCGCCCGGAATCACCGGTAGCCTGGTGGGGTGATTGACCTTC
Source organism: Streptomyces sp. NPDC059853 (assembly GCF_042731495.1). Lineage (NCBI taxonomy): Bacteria > Bacillati > Actinomycetota > Actinomycetes > Kitasatosporales > Streptomycetaceae > Streptomyces > Streptomyces sp. NPDC059853. The sequence goes on along the minus strand of NZ_JBHWJL010000029.1, from coordinate 6,372 downwards.
GCCTGCTTCGTGAGGACCCTGACCGAGTGCGCGCCTCCCAGCGCGCCCGTGGCGAGGACGTCGGCATCGTCGACTCCCTCCTGGCCGCCGACGAACTGCGCCGGTCCTCCAGTGTGCGCTTCGACGAGCTGCGCGCCGAGCAGAAGCAGCTCGGCAAGCGCATCCCGAAGGCCACCGGCGAGGAGAAGGCCGAGCTGCTCCGCCGGGCCGGCGAACTGTCCGCCGCCGTCAAGGCCGCCGACGCCGAACGCGACGCGGCCGCCGCGCGCACCCAGGAACTCCTCCTGGCCGTCGGCAACCTCGTCCACCCCGATGTGCCCGTCGGCGGCGAGGACGACTTCACCGTCCGCGAGACCATCGGGGCCCACCGCGACTTCGCCGCCGAGGGCTTCGAGCCCAAGGACCACCTGGAGCTGGGCCAGGGCCTGAACGCCATCGACACCGAGCGCGGCGCCAAGGTCTCCGGCTCCCGCTTCTACTACCTCACCGGCGTCGGCGCCCTGCTGGAACTCGCCCTCGTCAACGCGGCGATCGCCCAGGCCACCGCCGCGGGACTGGTCCCGATGATCACCCCCGCGCTGGTCAAGCCGCGCGCCATGGAGGGCACCGGCTTCCTCGGCCAGGCCGCCGCCGACGTCTACCACCTGGAGAAGGACGACGCCTACCTGGTCGGCACCTCCGAGGTACCGCTCGCCGCGTACCACATGGAGGAGATCCTGGACGCGGACACCCTCCCGCGCCGCTACGCCGGGTTCTCGCCGTGCTTCCGCCGCGAGGCCGGCAGTTACGGCAAGGACACCCGGGGCATCTTCCGGGTCCACCAGTTCGACAAGGTGGAGATGTTCTGCTTCGTCGCCCCCGAGGAGGCCGAGGCGGAGCTGGAGCGGCTGCTGAGCTGGGAGAAGCAGTGGCTCACCTCCCTCGGACTGCCCTTCCGCGTCATCGACGTGGCCTCCGGCGACCTGGGGGCTTCGGCCTCCCGCAAGTTCGACTGCGAGGCGTGGATCCCCACCCAGGGCAAGTACCGCGAGCTGACCTCCGCGTCCAACTGCACCGAGTTCCAGGCCCGCCGGCTCCAGGTCAGGCTGCGCGAGAAGGGCGGCGCCGTCCGTCCGGTGGCCACCCTCAACGGCACGCTGTGCGCCGTACCGCGCACCATCGTCGCGCTGCTGGAGAACCACCAGCAGGCCGACGGCTCGGTGCGGGTCCCCGAGGTCCTGCGGCCCTACCTGGGCGGGCGCGAGGTGCTGGAACCGGCCGCCGCGTGAGTGACCACCGCTTCCCCTACCGGCTGATCGCCACCGATCTCGACGGCACGCTGCTGCGCCGCGACCAGACGATATCGGCGCGCACCCGGGCGGCGCTGGCCGCGGCCGGCGCCGCCGGGGCCGCGCACATCGTGGCCACCGGGCGCACCGTTGCCTGGACCCGGCACATCCTGGACGACCTCGGCTACACCGGCCTCGCGGTCTGCGGCCAGGGCGGCCAGCTCTACCACGCCGGCGAGCACCGGCTGCTGACCTCCGTCACCCTGGACCGGACCGTGGCCCGGCGCGCGCTGGAGGCGCTGGAGGAACGCATCGGCCCGGTCGCGGTGGCCGCCTCGCTCGACGGCATCGACGGCGGCATCGCCATGGGCCCCGGCTTCGCCTGGCGCCGCGACCCGGAGGCGGTGCCCCACCCCAACGCACCCGATCTCGCCCGGCCGCTGACCGACCGGGACGGGCTGTGGGACGCGCCGATCAGCAAGCTGTACCTGCGCCACCCGGACCTGTCCGACGACCGGCTGGCGGCGGCCTGCACGGAGGTGGCGGGTGCCTACGCGGCGTTCGTCGTCTCCGGCGAGGACCTGGTGGAGATGCTGCCGCTGGGCCTGACCAAGGCCACCGGCCTCTCCCTGGCGGCGCGCCGGCTGGGGGTCACGGCGGCGGACACCATCGCGTTCGGCGACATGCCCAACGACATCCCGATGCTGTCGTGGGCGGGCCACGGCGTGGCCATGGCCGACGCCCACCCCGCGCTGCTGGCGGTGGCCGACGAGGTCACGGCGGGGCACGAGGCGGAGGGCATCGCCAAGGTGCTGGAGCGCCTGCTGCTGGGCTGAGGCGGGCGGGCGTCGGCCTGCGGATTTGAGAGCTACATGATGCAACTCTCAAATGAGCGTTGTCCGCAGCTGCTTCCGTCTCTTCCGAACGCGTGACCGTCCGACGATCTGTTCGTTGGACATGTCGCGCGGGGGCGACGGAGTACGAGGCGTCGAGAGAGCGACGCGGTGGCGGCCGGAGAGCGAAGTGTCCACCGTGTGCGCGGTGTGGTGACGAGAGAGCGGATCTCCCTCCTGAGCCCTGGATACGGGCGCATCCGGGTCCCTGATGCGACGGGGCCCGCCAGTCCGTTCACGGATGCCCTGGGAGGGCTGTCTCGTCATGATCAAGGAACAAGCTTTGCTGGAGTCGCGCACCTTGCGCGAGAACACCCGGGGGCGCACCGAAGTCCTCGACAAGGTGAAGGCGCTGGCGCTGCTGCCCGATGGGCTGCATGTGACGACGGAGATCGTCGCGGAGTATTTCGTTGTCCACAGGGACGCCATCAAGACCCTCGTGCGGCGGCACCGGGACGAGCGGGCGGAGAGTGGCCTGACGGTGCTCAGGGGCTCTGACCTGCAGGAATTTGAGGGGGTCAAGATGACCCCCTCAAATTCGAGTTATCCACAGGCCATGCGGCGGAACCTCACCCTCTACACCCGCCGCACCGTTCTCACCATCGCGATGCTGCTGCGGGACAGCGCCGTGGCGCGTGAGGTCCGGGCCTATCTGCTGGATGCCGTGGAGGGGAACACCGCCGCCGGTGCCGATCTGGAGCAGCGGGTCACCGCCATCGAGGGAGTGCTGGCCGGTATCGGCCCGGCGCTGCGGGATGTCGCACTGGTGGTCCACCGGATGGACGACCGGCTGCGCCGGGTCGAGACGGGCTGGTGGACGTGGGGTCCCGACTGGTGGATGTCGGGGCGCGCCTCGACCATGTCGGGACCCAGCTCGCAGAGGTCGAGACCCGGCTGGAGGCCATGGGGACCCGGCTGGAGAACACCGAGCACATCGTCGCCGGGATGAGTGTCCGGCTCGCCGATCTGGCCGGGGATCCGGCCTTCTCCCACCGGCTCTGCCACCGCTACCGGCACGGGCGGCCGTAGCCGTCCACCGCGCCGGAACGCCCGCCCCCGGGCCCGGCCCCGGACGGCGAAGGGCGGCCCGGCGGTACAACCGCCGGGCCGCCCCGTCTGCCGCGCTGCACGCGGCGCCGTGCTCAGCCCTCGCTCGCCAGGGTCAGCGCCCGCAGCCGGCGCGCCGCGTACCAGGTGCCGGCCGCCGTGGCGGCGGTCAGCAGGATCAGGGCGGCGGGCAGGCCGACCTCCGAGGTGATGTTCGCGCCGGGGGCGGCCACCCGCTCGGCCAGGGCCAGCGCCCACTGCTGGATGCTGAGCGCCCGCGCGCCCGGCACCAGGCTGCCGAACAGCGACTCCCACACCAGCGCGTAGATCAGCCCGTGCACCACGGCGTTCCGCGAGACGGTGCCGAGCAGCAGGAACACCGCGCTGTACGCGACCGAGGCGACGGCGGCGGCCAGGGCGTACGCGCTCGCGATCTGCTGGCTGTTGCCGTTGAGGATGAACCCGGCCAGCAGCGTCGGCACGACGGTGAAGGACAGGGTGACGCCGATGGCCACCCACAGTTTGGTCAGGATGATGGTGTGCCGCTTGAGCGGCTTGGCCAGCAGATAGACGATCGAGCCGTCGTCGATCTCGGGCGCGATCGCCCCGGTGCCGGCGATCACGCCGATCAGCGGCACCATCACGGCGAGGGCGAAGCCGCCGAGGATCTCGCCGGCGGCCCGGTCGTCCGCGCCGGTCACCAGGCGGATGGCGAGGGCGATGGCGATCAGCAGCGCGGGCAGGACGAGCAGGAAGAGGGCGCGGCGCCGGCCGAGCAGGGCCCGGAGGGTGAGCCGGGCGACGGTGTGGTGGTACATCGCGAGGGCTCCTTTACGCGCTCACCAGATAGGAGAAGACGCTCTCCAGGGATTCGTCGGACGGCGAGACCGACAGCAGCCGGATGCCGTGTTCCCGGGCCAGCCGGGGGAGTTGCGTGGTGAAGCGCGGGAAGTCGGCCGCCTCGATGCGCAGGCCGTCCTCCTCGGTGTCGACGCTGATGCCGGTGGTGGACGGGTCGGCGATCAGCGCGGCGGCCAGCAGGCGGTCGTCGCTGGAGCGCACCAGGTAGCGGTGCGGCCGGTCCGTCATCAGCCGCCGGATGGTGCGGAAGTCGCCCGACGCGGCGTGCCGTCCGGCCACGATGACCTCGATGTGCGAGGCCAGTTGCTCGACCTCCTCCAGGATGTGCGAGGAGAACAGCACGGTCCTGCCCTGCTCGCCCATCCGGCGCAGCAGCTCCATCAGCTGCATGCGCTGGCGCGGGTCCATGCCGTTGAACGGCTCGTCCAGCAGCAGCACCGACGGTTCGTGGACGAGCGCGGAGGCCATCTTGACGCGCTGCCGCATGCCCTTGCTGTAGGTGACGATGTTGCGGTCGGCGGCGTGCTCCATCTCGACGGTGGCCAGGGCGGCCCGTGCGGCGGTGTCCGGGTCGGGCAGGCCGTGGAGTTCGGCGTTGGCCCGGACGAACTCGGCGCCCGTCAGATAGTCGTACATGCCTTCGCGTTCGGGGACGAGCCCGATGTGCCGGTAGACCGCCTCGTTGCGCCAGATCGGCTCCCCGTCGAGGGTGACGGCACCGGCGGACGGCGGCAGGAAGCCGCCCATCATGTGGATGAGCGTGGACTTGCCCGCCCCGTTGGGGCCCAGCAGCCCGGTGATGCCCGGTCCGATGGCGACGCTCACATCGTTGATGGCGACGACGTTGCCGAACCAGCGGGAGGCGTTCTCGATGCGGATGGTGGTCACAGTCCCGCCTTCCGGTAGCGGCGCAGCAGCAGCACATAGCAGACGGCGGTCACGGCGGCGATCACCACGAGGTAGCCGGCGCCGTGCGCGCCGGAGGGTGCGTACTGGTGCGGGAACTCGGTCTTGCCGCCGAGCAGCGCGCCCTGGAAGCCGTCCAGGAGCGAGCCGGGCGAGAGCATCGCCAGCCAGCCGATGGTGTCCAGGCTGCCGCTGCCCTGCTCGGCGACGACGAACTGCACGGAGGTGACCGCGAAGTACGGCACGGTGAGCGCGCCGATGATGGCCGCGACGCCGAAGCCGCGGCGCGGGGTGAGCGAGGCGATCAGCAGCGCGATGGCGGCGTGCAGGACGGAGAAGACGGCCGAGAAGAGCAGGCCCTTGGCGAAGCCGAGGGTCTGGTCGGCCAGGCTCAGCTCGGCGAGCAGCGCCCCGATGTACAGCAGGACCACCGGCACGGCGGTGAACACGAACAGCGCGGCGGCCAGCGCGGCGGCCTTGGCCCGGACGTAGTCGGCGTGTTCGAGCGGCCGGGAGAAGTACAGCGGCAGGGTGTGGTAGCGCTGGTCGAGCGAGACCAGCTGGGGGCCGGCCAGCGCCAGGTAGAGCCCGATGATCGGCTGCATGAACAGCGCGTACTCGGTGTAGCCGATCGGCAGGCTGTTCATGCCGACGGTGACCGCGACCGCCACCATCACCAGCGCGGGCACGGCCATGATGGCGGCCAGCGCGAACGGCAGGATCTTGGAGCGGCCCGAGCGCCCCAGGCCGTACGCCCCGCGCAGTGAGTGCGTGAACAGCGACAGCCGGGCGTACGGGACCCCGAGCCGGGGCCCGTCGTAGTGCCGGTAGCCGATGTTGTGGATGCGCGCGGTGCCGGTCTGCGGGGTGGGGGTGGGCGTGGGGGTGCTCATGAGGCCGCCTCCGTCCGGTTCTCCTGGAAGACCTCGGCGATGCGGTGCCGGCGCTGCTCCATGCGCACCATCCCCAGACCGAGGTCGGCGATGGTGTCGCGCACCGTGTCGTACACCCGGTCCTCGTCCGCCTCGACCAGGACCAGCCGTGCGGCGCCGGGCGTGCTGTCCGGCGCGGCCACCGGCGGTACGCCGGCGGCGGACAGCGCGGTGCGCAGCGCGGCGGCGCCGTCCGGGTGGGTGTCGGAGTCGGTGACCTCGATCAGCAGGGTGGTGGTGGTCTGGGTGAAGCTCTGGGTGGACTGCGACTTCAGCAGTTTGCCGCCGTCGATGACGACGATGTGGTCGCTGGTGCGCTCCAGTTCGCCGAGCAGGTGGGAGGTCACCAGGACGGATATCCCGAAGTCGGTGTGCACGCGCCGGATCAGGCCGAGCATCTCGTCCCGGCCGACCGGGTCGAGGCCGTTGGTCGGCTCGTCCAGGAACACCAGCTTCGGGTCGTGC
>NZ_JBHWJL010000028.1:16386-31562 GCF_042731495.1 Streptomyces sp. NPDC059853 | reverse complement strand
CCTCATCGGCCACTTCGTCGACCAGGCCCGCCGCTCCGGCGCCTCCTGGAGCGACATCGGCAAGAGCATGGGCGTCACCCGGCAGGCCGCCCAGAAGCGGTTCGTGCCCAGCGACGGGTCCGCCCCCGACTTCGCCCAGTTCACCCCGCGCGCCAAAGAGGCCGCCATCGCGGCCCAGCGCGAGACCCAGGCCGCCCGCAACACCGCCACCACCCCCGAGCACCTGCTGCTCGGCCTCGTCGCCGACCCCGACAGCCTGGCCACCAAGCTGATCACCGGCCAGGGCGTCCCGCTGGAGGAGGTGCGCCGGGCGGCCACCGCCGCCCTCCCCGCACCCACCGACGGCGAACTGCCGCCCCTGATCCCGTACAGCGCGCGCGGCAAGAAGGCGCTCGAACTGACCTTCCGCGCCGCACTGCTGCTCGGCCACAACTACGTCGGCACCGAGCACATCCTGCTCGCCCTGCTGGAACTGGAGGACGGCGACGGCGTGCTCAGCGGACTCGGCCTGCGCAAGGACGCCACCGAGACCGCCCTGACCGAGGCGCTCGCCGTCTACCTGGAACAGCGGCGGGCCTGAGCGGGACCGGCCGGACGCCTCCCGGAGCGGTTGCCCGGCTCCGGGAGGTCACCCAGCCTGAGCACATGACAGGGACGGAGGGCGGGCCGGACGGCCTGGACCGCAGAGCCTTCCTCGGCGTGTGCGTCGCGGCCGGGGCGGCGATGGCGGGCGCCTGCTCCGGCGCCGAAGGCTCCGACCCGCCGTCCGAGAACGAGCGGAGCGGCGACCCCCACTGGCGGATCACCGACACCGGCGCGGACGACGCCATTCAGGGGTACGCCGACCGGGTGAGCGTGGACCCGGGGGAGGAGTTCGGCCTGTACGTGTCCACCCCGGCACCCGCGTACCGGGTCTCCGCGTACCGGATCGGCTGGTACGACGGCGCGCAGGCCCGCCGGGTCTGGCGCTCCGAGCCGCTGCCGGGCGCGGTGCAGCAGGAACCGGCGTTCTTCCCCACCACCCACACCGTCCGCGCCGACTGGGAACGCGGCCCGGTGGTGTCCACCGAAGGCTGGCCGGAGGGCGCCTACCTGCTGCGGCTCGACGCGGAGGGCGGCGCCGGCGGCCAGCGGTACGTCCCGCTCGTCGTCCGCTCAAGCGAAGCGGCCGGACGCACCGTCCTGATGCACGCCCCGGCCACCTGGCAGGCGTACAACCTGTGGGGCGGCTACAACCTGTACGAGGGCAAGGACGGCGACTACCGCACCCGCGCCCTGGTGGTGAGCTTCGACCGGCCCTACGACAAGGACGGGGCGGAGAAGTTCATGGTGTACGAACGCGCCGCCGTGGTCCTCGCCGAACGCCTGAACCTCCCCCTGGCGTACACGACCGGCCTCGACGTGGACCGCGACCCCGGCGTCCTGGACGGCGCGGCCCAGGTGGTGATCCTGGGCCACGACGAATACATGACCCCGGCCCAGCGCGCCCACCTCACCCGGGCCCGCGACGCGGGCACGAACATCGCGATCCTCGGCGCCAACACCTGCTTCCGCCGGGTCCGCCTCGACCCCACCCCGCTGGAGCCGCCGCACAGGGGCGACCGCAGAATCGTCGCCTGCTACAAGTCGGCGTACACCGAGGACCCCCACCACGGCCACCAGGACACCCTGGTCACCACCGACTTCCGCGCCGCCCCCGCCCCCGACCCCGAATCGTCCCTGACCGGCGTGCTGTACGAGGGCTACCCGGTGGACGCCCCGTACGTGGTGCACCGCCCGGAGCACTGGGCCTTCGAGGGCACCGGCGTACGGGCGGGCGACTCCTTCCCCCACCTGGTGGGCGTGGAGTACGACCGGGTCACCCCGGAGGCCCCCACCCCGGAGGGCATCGAGATCGTGGCCCACTCACCGCTGGTGTGCAACGGCACGGCCAGTCACCAGGATTCGGCGTACTACACGGTGCCCAGCGGCGCCGGGGTCTTCGCCACCGGCACGATGCGCTGGGTGGAGGCCCTGATGGCCGGCACGGACGAGAACGGCGCCAACCACGGCATGGACGCCAGGACGGGCCGGTTCGTGACCCGCGTGACGGAGAACATCCTGCGCACCTTCGCCGCCGGCCCCGCCGCCGAAACCCACCCCGCCCACGGCAACGCGCCGGAGATCTACGGCGAGCAGGCCTGACCCCGCCGGACTACCGCACGATGGCCTGGACCTCGCGCACGGTGATCTCATGCGTGGTCTCGAACACCCCGGCCGGCAGCGTGGCCCCACTGCCGTCGGACCCCTCCCAGGAGATCTCCCAGGTGAGGCTGGCCGTCAGCCCGTACGAGCCGGTGGCGTGGGTGGCCCGCAGATACGTCACCCCACACGGCGGCTCCTCCCCGGACCGCCCCTGGCTGTACGGCTCCCCGATACCGCCGTCGCCGCTGACGGCACACTCACCGGAGGCCGGATGCAGCCGGGCGTCCGGGGTCCCCGGTTCGATGGTGAGCGTGGTGGGCGTGGCGGTGGTGGTCGCCCAGAGCCCGTAGTCATCGAGCGAAGCGGTCACGGAAACGGGCTCGAAGGCCCCCTGATCGAGCCACACCCAGGTCGCGAGATTGACGGTCTGGTCGCCATCGGGATTCAGCTCGATCTCGGTATCGGGCACCCGGACCCGCTCGTAGGCCAGCTCGGCGAGGGTGGCGATGTCCACCACGCCCGGAAGGTCGGGGGGCGGGTCACCGAAGTCGACCCAGAAAGTGCGGAATTCGCACGCGTACCGGGCCTCGTAGTCAGGATGCTCCTCATTCCTGACTACCTGCCAGAACATCCCCTCGCCCTGCTTGTCGATGTTGTAGTTGGGGTACTCGCCCTCCTCGCCGTACGAGTCCTCCAGTCCCTGTCGCAGGAGATCCTTGTCCTCCTGAGGCCAGCCGGAACGATAGAATTCGCGCGAAAGTTCATCCCAATACGCCTGATACTCCTCCGGTGTATACATCGGGGCGTAGTAGCAGGCGGGCGGCGTCCAGGTGGTCTGCGTACTGGTGAGTCCTCCGCTCCCACCAGTGCCATTTCCGGTGAAGGAGATCCGCGGCTGCCTCACTTCGGCCCTGGCTTCCAGATGCGTGCCACCGTTGTCTGTCGCGGTCCCTCCGTCAACGTCGTCCCGGCCCGCCTGCGCCGTGCTCGGGAACGACAGGATGGCGATGATCGCCACTCCGCAAGGCAGCCACAGATATCTTTTCATTGGCACTTCTGATCCTCCCTGAAAAGGTCGTACTCCACGGTCTGCCAGACGCCGTCTGCGCTCTGTTCCATGCGGGCGACATAGAGAGTGGGTTTGGCATCGGGATCGGCCTCTTTGGTGATCTCTCCGGTCTCGAAGTCCTTGTCGTATACCTGACTGAAGTCCCGGCAGAAAGAAATCGTCGCGACACCGTCCTCGACCAGCGTGACATCACGATTGAAATAGCGCGAAGTTCCTCCTGAAGTCTCTCCCGATTCGACCATGGCATCAAGAACTCTGAAGGTGGCTGTGCGAGCTGAGCCCGAGATGTAGAAGCTCAGCGCGGGTCGCTCGTAGTCGTGGTGGACGATCGCCTCGTCAACCGCATCATTGAATCCCTGATTGGCCCGCAGGATCGCGTCCACGATGGGATCGCCGGTGTAGTCGTCCGCGTAGACGTTCTGATAGTCATCGCCGAAATCGATCTCCGGATGATCGAGTTCGTCACTTGGCTCCTCTTCCGCGGGCTCCTCGGGTGCAGGAGGCTCCTCGGTCGTCTCGCCGACCCCCGGAATGTCGTCGCTCGCACCCTTGTTGTCGCTGCCGCCGCAGGCGGTCAGCAGCAGGGCGGTGGCCGCGGAAGCGGCGATCAGGGCGGTCCTCGTCCGGCGGCGGGTCACGGCGGCTCCGTATCGGTGAAGTGTGGGGTTTTGCCCCTCACCCTACGAACCAGTACCGCTACGCCGCGACGTTCGCCCCTCTTCCGTTACCAACCCGTGGTCCGGCGCCCGGCCCCCCACCTCGCCATGGAACCGGGTCGGCGGGCGGAGAACCAGATGCTGCCGAGGATCCGATCAACGGTCGGAGTGGACGGTCGTCGCGACAGCGGTACCGGTGTACCCATGGTGCGCGGCCTGACGACGGGCTCTGCGCCAGAGGATGGTGAGCAGCAGTCCTCCGGTGACGGCGGCGGCGAGAAAGCCGAACCAGACATGCATCGTGGCCTGGCCATGGGCCTGGTCGAGCAGGCAGTAGAAGTCCTCTTCGCACAGCACGGGCCCCTTGTAGCGGCGTGGCCGAACGGCTGAGACGAGAATGCCCCCGGCAGTCAGACCGATCGCGAGGGGAATCGTTGCCCATACCCGGGCGAACCACCTCGGCAGGACGCTCCCTTTCCGCAAGGCAAGGGCCGCCGCGGCGCAACCGGCCGGAGCACCTACGCCGGCACAGAGGAGGAAGACGGGTGCTCCGCCCGGCCAGTGCTCGGCCAAGGCATAGAGTTCGGCCGAGAAGGTGTGCGGGAGGGCCATGGCGGCGATGAACACCCCCACCCCCACAGCGGCGACAGCGGTGTGCCCGGCATTCCTGCGACGCTCACGCGGATCGTCGTCCGACAGCCACAGTGACAGTGCGATGACGCCCAGCACCAGCGTCGTGCCGGCGGTAACGACGCCCCATGGGGCGGCGCGGGGTTCGTGGACCGCCAGCCAGCAGCCGAGGTCGGTACAGGCGGCGGGGTCGAGCCCCTTGCCCGGTGCCCGCGCGACGATGAGCAGGACGGCACCGGCGACGGCGCCCGCGGTGCCCAGCCCGACGACACCGATCCGGACCGGCCTGCCGCATCGCAGGCGGGGTGGCACCCGGTGCGGATGTTCGCCGGCCAGGATCGCGGAGCACACCAGCGGGAGCGAGAGACCGGCCATCATCCCCACGGTGACGGTGAAACCGGTCGGCCCGCCGACCCACGATCCGGCCCAGGCGATCTGCGTCCCGCTGGTGGCGGCAGCCAGGAGGAGGGCCACGACCGTGCCGGCCAGTATCGCGGCGACGGTCCACCGGCCGGTCGTGCTCAACCGCCGGGGCGCATACAGGGCGGCCGTCCGCCGGCGCAGGTCCCTTTTCTCCTGGCGTTTGAGCGACTTGGCGCTGCGGGCGGGCTTCGGCCGGCCCGTGCGGTCAGCCGGCATCGTAAGGACGGATACTGCTGACGATCAGGTCGACCGTCTCCTCGGAAACCGCGTGCTCGTGCCCGGTGTCGGCCACCAGGCCCCAGGCGACGATGTCCGAGGTGGCGTTGATGAACGAGACGCTCAGGGCCCGGCCCTCGGTGGTGGCGCACTCACCTTCCCTGCGGAGGGGGGCACCGGAGGAGGTCGAATAGGCGATGTGTCCGACGACGCCGTGCTCGTTCTCGAACGGTTCGGCCTCCGTGGTCGTCAGATCGCCTTCCAGACCCTGGTCGAACACGGCCCAGGCCAGGTTGCTGGAGACGGACCGCACCGCCTCCTCCGTGTCGGCGGCGCCCTGCACGTAGCGGGTGCCCACGTACGCGACCCGCTGGTCGGTGCACGCCTCGGGGGAGTGGTGGGCCGGGTCACGAAGGGTGTAGGCGTGCTCCGAGCCTCCTGCCTCGGGATCGTCCGCCGGCCAGAACGTGTTGCTGCCCACCGCGTGGACGTTCCACTCCGGTGGGACGTCCCAGGCCATGGTGCCGCGCGGGCTGATCACCACCTGCCAGTCATCGGCGACGACCGGACGCATCTCGGAGGACGGGTTCCGCCGCGGATCGGCGGGGCCGGTGGGCTGCCACTGTGCGGGCGGCTCCTCGGCCGGAGCCGAGGCCTGGTCCGCTCCGGCGTCGCGGGTGGTGACAACCACGACGGCCACGGCCGCCGTCACCGCGAACAGGGCGGCGCCGGCGACGGCGGCGCGTAGGCCCATGCGGAAACGGCGACGCGGCTGGGGCGGTTGCCCCGTCGGTCCCCACGCGGGAGAGCCGGAGGGGGGAGGCGGTGGAAAGGACGGGGAGTACGGACTGGGCTGGTTCACCGGCCGGTTGTCTCGCTCCGTCATGCTCCGGATCGTAACCCGCGGGAGTCGGCCGGCGACATGACGGTCGGCGGAAAGGTCCCGGGCTCCGGCGGGCCCGCGCGCTGCGCAGGTGCCCGTACCTGTCGTCTTCGGGAGCGGGGCGCAGCGCCTGAACCTCCGCGTGTGTTCCCGCCGTAGGCTTTCCGCGAGCGATCGGAAGCGGAGGCGGACATGTTCGGCAAGGGCAAGGGGAGCTCGGCGGACCGGGGCGAGGAGGCACCGGTGCTGGACTGGCGGGATGTCTCCGAGTTCAGCTTCGGCCGGGAGCTGCGCCGGGTGGGCAAGAAGCGCCGCAAGCCGGTGGGCGGGCCGTACGCCGTGCGTGTGCCGACCGGGGACCCGCAGGACCCGCTGCTCCTGCCCTGCGCCTTCTTCGCGCCCGACGTTCAGGGCATCTCGGCGTCCCGGTTGTACGAGGACGCGGAGGCCCGGCACCTCCTCGTGAGTTACGACCCCCGCGAGGCGGCCGGGGAGGAGGGGGTGTGGCGGTATCGGGTGCGTGACGGCGCGGGCGAGGAGATCGGGGCGATCCGCCGCATCCCTCCGGCGAACCGGATGGTCAAGCACACCTGGCGCATCGACCAGCCCGGCCGCCCGGAGATCGTGGGCCGGAACAAGCTGGCGCGCACCCGCCCGGGTGCCGCGAAGTGGGCGGTGGGCCGGATGATCGGGGAAGCCCTCGCCAGCGCGACCGCGGGCGACGAATCCGACAGCGCGCGCAGGCCCAGGACGCTGGAGTGGACGGCGGACGACGAGACGGTGATGACGTCGCAGTACCTGGGTACGTACGTGCTGTCCGCCGATTGGCTGGACCGCAGGCTGGCCTTCGCGTACGCGCTGCTCCGGGACCAGTGAGGGCGTGGCCGCTGACCGGCGAGCGCGCCCCGTGCCCGGGGGCCTCCGTGTGTTCCACCGGCCCGGCGCGGTCCGCCGGAAGTGTGGCCGGCTTGGCATGTCCAGGCTCGTGATCTCGGCCACCACCGGGGTTCCATTCCGCGTCGGATCTGGGAGAGTTGAAGGGGATCGACCAAGGGGGATGTTGTGCGTCAGGTGAACCCTGATGACCTGGAGCAGCTCGCTCGGCTGCTGGACGGCGACGACAGTCTGGACAGCAAGCTGTCCGGTGTGCTGACACGCGCGTCCACACTGGGCGTCAGCGGCGAGTTGCGGCGGATCGACGGCTTGCAGAGCTGGGTGTCGGAAACGGCACCGGATCTGCGCCGACGTGCTGGGCTGGCCCGGCTGGACGAGGGGGACCCCACCGCGGGGCTGCGCATCGCCGGGTTCACCGACGAGGAGATCGCCGCCTTCGACGGGCCGGTGCCGGTGGACGCGCTGCTGATGGCCAACTCCATGGCCGCCGAGGGAGACGGCGAGGACGGCAGCGTCTTCGAACGGCAGCACCGGGAGAAGATCGACGACTATCTCATGCGGATCATGGCGCATGGCGCCGCGCAGTTGCCCGGGATGGAGCCGCACGAGCAGACCATGTTCAACCTGATGAAGCTCGGCAAGGAGTGGGCCACCTTCACGGTGACCGCCGGTGTCGTGGTGACCCAGGGGTACAACCTGGTCAATGTCACGGCGATCAACCCGTGGCTCCGTTCCATCCGGCCGAACGCACCGCAGCGGTTCCTCTCCGCCCCCGGTACCTGGCTGCCGGGCCAGCTGGCCGGCTGGTTCCGCAGCGTCCCCGGCGTGAACCGGCTGTTGTCGGTTCCCGGGACCACCGGCGTCCGGGGCGACTTCATCAGCCGCGGCTACAACTGGTTCCGCGGCCTGCCGATGATGCGGGCGGCGTTCGGAGGCGTCAACGCCAACGGGGTGATCAACTTCCTGGTCGGCAACGACCGGTTCGCCCACCGGCTGGGCAGCAACCCCGCCTGGAGCCTTGCCGAGCGACAGGCGGCCACCTGGGGCTCACGTGCCGCCCAGTCCCGCCTCGACTTCGTGGCGCGCAACGCCTACCAGGGACTGCGCGGCCTGGGCAACACCCGGCTCGCCTCGGTCGCGGGCAGCGTCGCCGGAGCGGCTCGGGCCGGTGGTTTCCTGCGCTTCATGGGAGTCGGCGGCGGTGTGCTGGCGACCGGGTTCAGCGTCGCCAACCTGGTGGCCCAGGGCAACCCCATCGACGCGTTCAAAGAGGCCGAGGGTGTGTCCGGCAAGGCCGGCTACCTCGCCGACTGGGCCGAGGTCGGCTTCAACGCGTCCCTCACGGCGGCCATGGTGGCACCCAACCCGGTCACTGTCGGGGCGGCCGTGGTCACTGGCGTGGTGTACGGCGGGCTCAAGGTGGTCGAGCACTGGGACACCATCTCGAACCCGGACACCTACAAAAATGCCTGGAACAGCGTCAAGGACGGCGCGAGTTCGGCCGTCAACGCGGCGGGCAGAGCCGTCGACGGAGCGAAGAACTGGGTCAAGAGCTGGTTTTGACCCCGGCCGGGCCGCAGGCCGCCGCCAGTGCGGTGAGCAGTGCCTGCGGGTCCCGGCTGGCGATGAGCAGTTGCTCGCCGTTCACGTTGGCGATCACCGTGGGCCGCATGCCCATCGGCACGCCCCAGGCCCCGCCCACCAGGCGGGCCCGGGACGTGTCCACGAGGTAGCCCTTGCCGGTCGGCTCGGGCGCGGTGAGCGCCGAGCGGTGCGGCTGTACCAGGCTGCCGCCCCGGGCCAGGCGGAGGGCGTCCTGAATGCTCTGCGGGTCCAGGTCGGCCACGGCGATCCGCTCCCGGCCCACCCGCAGGGTGTCGGGCGTCAGATCGATACGGTGGTAGATGTACTTGCTGACGGGGACCGCGACGAAGGCGAGCAGCACCAGCGAGAACATCGCGGATACGGCCAGCCAGGCGACCAGATCCTCGGGCAGGGCGTCGACCGCCATCCACACCACACCGACGACATAGACCGAGACGCAGGTGAGGGACCAGATCTTCGATCCGCGTTCTTGGTACATGACCGCCATCCTGTCCGTCCGTTCTCGTGTGCTGCTGGACCACCAGGGTGCCATGGGCGGTCAGCCGAAGAGGCCTCCGATGAAGTTCTTGGCACTGTTGAGGCCGTCCTTCACGGCATTGCCCACGGTGCTGACGGCATCTCCGGCCGCATTGGCGATGTCCCGGTACGTCTGAGGATTGGTGATGGTGTCCCAGTTGTCCCAGATAAGGGTGCCGGCGTAGGCGACACCGGTCACCACCGCCGCTCCCACGGTGACCGGGTTGGGCGCGACCAGCGCCGCTGTCATCGACGCGTTGAAGGCGGTACCCGTCACGGTCACCGCGTATCCGGAAGGGTCCCGCTGGAACGCGTCGATCGGATTGCCCTGCGAAATGATGTCGGCGACACCGGTCACCGTCCCGAAGACGCTGCCGACGACCCCGGCACCCCGGATGACGCCGGCGGCCCGGCCCACGGTGCCGGCCGCCGAACGGAAGCTCGCGAGGCGTCCGGCGTTGAACCGGACCCCGCGCATCATGGAGTACTCGGCCGCGCCCAGGCGCAGCAGATTCGCCTGCTGGGCCGTGGGAACGAAACCGGAACCCGCGCGCATGTACATCGCGGCGTTGTGCGAACCACCCAGCAGCCGGGCCATGGCCGGGGACATTCCCCGGGTCGCCATCCTGGCCATGAAGCCGCTGGACGGCGTTCCCGCACCGAAGTTCGCCATGTAGACGGCCGAGTTGCCCGCCGGAATGGACAGCGGGGTACCGCCGCGCACCAGATTCCAGAATCCCTTGCTGCCGTAAAAGGCCGCCATCGCCGTGGTGGTGACGTCCTTGCCGAAGATGGCGATGTCCAGGGCGCTGGGGCCACCCCGCAGAATGCTGGCGTTGTCCCGCAGTTCGAAGGCCGTGTCCCCGGCCCACTGCTGCAGCGCGGACAGCGGGGCGAGATGGCCGGTGGCGTTGAGACCGGCGGCACGTGTCGAGAGATTCGCGTACTCGACGGCGACGCCCGAGTCCCCCGACAGTCCGTCGAGCAGTTCGGCGAGATGATCGAGATGATCGGGATTGGCTTGGCGCATGACGGGCATGTCCTTCTACGGAAGAGACCGAGGGGCTGGGAAAGAAAGTGCTGGAGCAGAGTCACCTACCGGGAGGCGCGGAACGGGAGCGTCACCCGTCCTCGTTCTGTTCCTCTTCGAGGTCGTCCGCCTCGTTGTCGCAGTTGGTCGCCTCCTGGCGCAGTGCCTCGGCGACCTCACCGCACTTCGTGTTCCAGCTGTCCAGATCGCCCCGCACATCGGTGGCGTTCGGCCCTTCCCAGGACTCCATGCTGTCCCGGGCGTAATCCCGGGCCGCTGTCATCAGCCCGTCGACATCCCTGGCGAGGTCCCGCAGATCGCGAGCCCGCTCCCGCAGCACATCTATCTCTTGAGACATGACGTCCCCTTCCCCGTGAACGCTTGCGATGACGATTGTCGCGCGTTTCGCGGTTCCCGTGGAACATGGTGGTGGCGACGGCCTTCTGTGGACCCTCCGGGAGGGTGGCCGATAGGCTGCCCGCGTTCGACACGGGGAGAGGAAAACCACGATGCAGGCTCTGGTAACGGTGATCCGTACGGGGGCAGAGCCACAGGACGTGCTCATCAAGGCCGATGAATCCGCCACCGCCGCCACGGTGGCACAGCAGCTCGCGGCCTTCCTCGACGCGGCGGGCACCGAACGCAGCCCTCTCCCTCCGTCCCTGGCCGCCTCCCTGCTGGAATCCGGGCCCCAGCACGAGCCGTACGCGCACCAGCCGTACGCCCAGCCGGGCCCGCCCGTGCCCGGCGACAGCCCCGCTCATCCGACGCTGTGGGTCGACGGCCGTGCCGCGCCCCCGCAGACCCCGGTGGGCACCCTGCTGCGCGACGGCATGCGCATCACCCTGGACGACCGGATCGGCCCCTTGCTGTGGTCCGGGGAACCCACCGGCCACTACGAACTGAGAGTGGTGGCCGGGCCCGGCGCGGGCCGGGTGGCCCGGCTCTCGTTCGGGGCCGCCACCATCGGGTCGGCCCCGTCGAACACCGTGATCGTCACCGATCCGCTGCTGGCCCCCCTCGCGGCGCGGGCCGCCGTGGACATTCACGGGCGCGTGACGGTACGCCCGCAGCCAGGCGTGCCCGCGTACCTGGACGACCAGGAACTGACGGCGGAACAGGAATGGCCACTCGGGGCACTGCTCGCCGTGGGCGAGTCGCTGATCACCCTGGAGCGTCCGATGCCGCCGGACGCCCACCTCGCGCCCACCGGCGACGGCGGCGCGGCGTACAACCGCCCGCCCCGGCTCTCCTCCCCGCACACCCCGCCCCGCCTGGTGATCCCGAGCAAACCCACCCGGGCGGGAAACGCGCGTTTCAACCTGATCACCGCGGTCGTCCCCCTGGTCTTCGGCGTGATGATGTATCTCATCACCGGCTATGTGTACATGCTGCTCTTCTGTCTGATGTCGCCCATCATGGCGGTGGGGCACTTCGTCAATGAATCGCGGTACCGGAAAAAGACGTATCAGAAGTCGGTCGGGCAGTACCGCCAGGAAATGATCGACTTCCACGCGATGCTGACCGCGATGAGCCGGGAAGACCAGCGGGCGCGGCGCACCGCGTTCCCGGACCCGGCGGAGATCCTGCTGATCGCCTCCGGCCCGCGCGGACGTCTTTGGGAACGGCGGCTGACCGACCACGACGCCATGCAACTGCGCGTGGGCATGGCCCATCAGCCGGCCGACATCACCATGGTGGCCTCCGGGAGCACCCGGATGTCGGACCCGGTACCCGACCCCCCGGTGATCGCCAACGTTCCGGTCACGCTGTCCTTTCCCGAACTGGGCGTCGTGGGAGTGGCCGGGGCCAGAGCGCGGGCTCTGGCCACCGCCCGCTGGTTCCTCGACCAGGCGGCGACGCTGCACAGTCCGCGGGATCTGTCCGTCGTGCTGCTCTCCAGCTCTCCGGACGCCGCGTCCATGTGGAACTGGGTGCACTGGCTGCCCCACACCCAGCCCCGGCAGGGACAGAGCTGTGTCGCGCTGCTGGGAACGGAGCCCGAACTGATCAGCCGCCGGGTGAGCGAGGTGCTCACCGAGCTGAACAGGAGGCAGGCACTGCGCCGTACCGCCGGATTCTCGCAGCAGGCTCTGCGTCCCGATCCGGCCGTACTGGTCGTGCTGGACGGTGCCAGGCTGCTGCGCCGGATGCCCGGTGTCCCGCAGCTCCTCCAGGAGGGGCCCGAGCACGGGATCTACGCCCTGTGCATCGACGAGGAGGAGCGGCTGCTCCCGGAGGAGTGCCGGGCGGTGGTGTCGTGGCCGGCCGGCTCCGTCAGCCGGGTGCAGCTGCGCGGCGCCGGGCTCGAGCAGCTGGGGGAGGTGCTCGCCGACCAGGTACCGGTCGAGTGGTGCGAGCTGTTGAGCCGCTCGCTGGCTCCGGTGCGCGACGTCAGCCGGGACGACGCGGGTGGCGCGCTGCCGACCGCGGCACGTCTGCTGTCCCTGCTGGGTATGCCCAACCCTGCCGGTGAGGACATCGAACGTGTCTGGCGGGCCGGGGGTGAGTCCACCGCCGCTCCCATCGGGCTCGCGGCGGACGGGCCCTTCGTGCTGGACATCCGGCGGGACGGGCCGCACGCCCTGGTCGCCGGTACCACAGGCGCGGGTAAGTCCGAGCTGCTGCAGACGATCATCGCCTCGCTCGCGGTCGTCAACCATCCCGAGTCCCTGAACTTCGTGCTGATCGACTACAAGGGCGGCAGCGCCTTCCAGGACTGTGCCAACCTGCCGCACACGGTCGGCATGGTCAGCGACCTGGACGCGCACCTGACCGAGCGGGCCCTGGCCTCCCTCGCCGCCGAGCTGCACCGGCGCGAGACCATCTTGTTCAACAGCGGGAACAAGGACATCGAGGACTACAACGACGACCGCAAGCAGCGGCCGGAGCTGGGGCCCATGCCCCGGCTGGTCATCATCATCGACGAGTTCGCCTCTTTGGTGGCCGAACTGCCGGACTTCATCGCGGGACTGGTCGACATCGCTCGCCGGGGGCGCTCGCTCGGTGTGCACCTGGTGCTCGCCACGCAGCGGCCGGCCGGTGTGGTCAGTGCCGACATCAAGGCCAACACCAACCTGCGGATCGCTCTGCGGGTGACGGACGCCAAGGAATCGGTGGATGTCATCGACGCCCCCGACTCGGCCGCCATTGCCAAGGCGACCCCTGGCCGCGCCTATGTGCGTTCCGGTGCCCAGTCGCTCGTGGGCGTGCAGTCGGCCCGGATCGGTGGTCGCAGGCCCCGGGAGGACACCGGAGCCGCGAGCGTGGTGGTGACGCCGGTGGGCTGGCCGGCTCTGGGACGTCCCCTCGCCGTGGCGTCCGGCGGTCAGGACGACGGGTCCATGGTGACCGACCTCGCCGTTCTGGTGGACGCCATCCGCGACGGTGCCCGGCGTATGGCGTTCCCGCCGCCGCGCAGCCCCTGGCTGGATCCGCTGCCCGAGCGCATCCAGCTGTCGGAGCTGGAGCCGTATGCCGAGGCTCCCCCGGATCCGGCCGAGGTCGCGCCCGCCGGTTTCGGCGTGACCGACCTCCCCTCACAACAGCGGCGAGCCCTGCTCGCTCTCGACCTGGTGCGGGGCAGTCACCTGATGCTGGTCGGCGGCCCCCGGTCGGGCCGCTCCACCGCGCTGCGGACGCTGGCCGGTTCGCTCGCCCGCGACAACGCGCCCGGCGATGTGCACCTGTACGCCATCGACTGCGGCTCGAACGCGATGCTGCCGCTGGTGGGGCTGCCGCACACCGGCGCGGTGGTCACCCGCGACCAGCCGGAGCGGGTGCGGCGGCTGGTGGACAGGCTCCGCAACGAGATCACCCGGCGGCAGCAACTGCTCGCCGACCTCGGTGTTTCGAGCGCCGCCGAGCAGCGTGCGAGCGCGCCCGCGGAGGAACGGCTGCCGTGGATGGTGCTGTTGCTGGACGCGTGGGACGGCTTCGTATCGGCCTTCGAGAAGTTCAACTACGGGCAGCTCATCGAGTC
Source organism: Streptomyces sp. NPDC059853 (assembly GCF_042731495.1). Taxonomy (NCBI): domain Bacteria; kingdom Bacillati; phylum Actinomycetota; class Actinomycetes; order Kitasatosporales; family Streptomycetaceae; genus Streptomyces; species Streptomyces sp. NPDC059853. Next base: position 17,474 of record NZ_JBHWJL010000028.1, on the reverse strand, counting down.
GATGCAGCAGATCTTCCGGGAAGGCGCCGCGGTCGGGCTCAAGGCGGTCATCACGGGTGACCGGCGGGGGCTCACCGGCCAGATCTCCTCGGCTTTCCCCGACAAGCTGATCCTGCGGCTCGCGGACGTCACCGACTACACCTCGGCTGGTTTCCGGCCCAAGGACATCCCCTCCGAGATGCCGTCGGGCCGTGCTCTCCAGATGAGCAACGACGGCATGCTGGAGAGCCAGTTGGCGCTGCTTGCGGCGGACCCCTCCGGGCAGGCCCAGGTCGCGGCGCTCCAGGAGATCGGCCGCCGGGCGCGGGAGGTCATGCCCGCGCCGCGTCCCTCGCAGGCCCCGATGCGGGTGGACGCGCTTCCCAACCGGATCACGCTGTCCCAGGCCCTCGCGCTCGCACCGGACTTTGCCCCGCCGTCCCCGCTGTGGGTCATGCTCGGCGTGGGCGGTGACGAGTTGCAGCCGATCGGCATCGACCTGGAAGAGTTCGGCCCGGGGTTCGTCATCGCCGGCCCGCCGAAGTCGGGGAGGTCCACATCACTGGTCACCGCGGCCACCGCGCTGCTGGACCGGGGGACATCGCTGATCCTGGTGACTCCGCGCCGCTCGCCGCTGCGGGCGCTGGCCGGCCGTGCGGGGGTAGCCGGTCTGCTGAACGGAGAGAGCACGAAGAACGAGGTGGAGGAGCTGGTCAAGGGGTTGAGCGAGCCGTACGTCGTGGTGGTGGACGACGCGGAGCTGGTGTACGACACCCCGGTGGACAAGGCGATCACCGAGGTCATGCGCACGGGCATGGACGGCGGGCACGCGGTGCTGGCGGCCGGTACCACGGATTCACTCTCGTCGCAGTACCGGGGATTCGTCTCCACCGCACGCAAGTCGCGCAACGGTCTGCTGCTGATGCCGCGCAACCCCAGTGAAGGGGAGCTGTTCGGAGTGCGGTTGCCGGCGAACAGCGGGGGCGGCCCGGTCGGCAGTGGCCTGCTGATCACCGGTGGGGCGCTCACCCCGATCCAGGCCGCGTCGCAGGACGACTGACCGCCCGCCGGTACGCGCCGGAAACCAGTGAGGTGCCGGGCCCCGGAAG
>NZ_JBHWJL010000028.1:0-16376 GCF_042731495.1 Streptomyces sp. NPDC059853 | reverse complement strand
ATCCGGGGGGGGCCCACCCCCCCGCACCCGGCCGCGCCGCAGCCCCACGCCCCCCCCCGGGGCCCCCCCCTCAAACCTGTGGGGGGCCGGCCCCCGCAGGCCCCCCGCCACCTCACTGTGTGCCGAAGGGCGAGCCGGTCGGCTCAGGTGGCCGCCTCGATGTTGTCGGCATTGGTGTCCGCGTTCTGGGCGGCGTCGTCGAGGGCGTCGGCGAACGACTCGAAGGTCGGCTTGACGTCCTGCCACTCGGAGCGGAACTGGTCGGACTTCGGGCCCTTCCAGTAGCTCTCGCTGCTCTGCGTCTCCGTGTCCAGCGTGGAGATCAGCCCGCGAAGGTCGCCCGCGGAGTCCCGGAACTTACCGGCGAGTGTCCTCAGCCTCTCGAGATCTGCACCGCGATCCATACTCAATCCTCCAGGTACCAAACTGCGGGACAGCCAGCCCGTCCCCCGTTGACCGGCACGCTACCGCACGGCATGTGGCGTGCGGAACGAGAGTTCTGCTTCGTGACAATCCTGTGCAGTGGCGGTCACGGGGCCATGTACTGAGGCCGGATCAGTTGTCCGCCGAGCGGATTTCGTCGCCGTTGGGAAGGGTGTCGGCGATCTTCTCCCACAGGTCCTTCGCCGAGGTGCGCACCAGCCGCAGGGGCGATTGCGGTGTGATCTGGCCTTCCATGATGGGTTCGGCCGGCAGCTCTCGCAGCCAGTGGCCGAGTGTGTCGCAGTCCCACACGGCGAAGGCGGAGACCTTCGTGCCGGCCGCACCGTTCTCGGTGCCCGGCCAGGCCACGGTCATGCGCCAGCTGGAGCGCATGCCCACGATGAGCCCGGCGAACAGGGTGCGGACATCCTCGGAGAGGTCGCCGGCGCTCGTCTTGAGAATGTCGTCCGCCGCCCTGACCAGATCGGCCTGGCTGGTGACGGCGCCTTCGGGCAGCTGGGCGAGACCGGTGAACACATCGTCGACCGGCTTCATGGTGCTCTCGACCGTGGTGATGCCGCCGGCCGGATCACCGGTCGTGCGGTCGCGCAGGCCAACCAGCCGGGCGAGTTCGAACACCAGGGTCCTGGGCTCGATCCGGGTGTACTCGCTTTCTCCGAAGCCCGGCCACTCCTCGAAACTGAAGACCGCCTCCTCGCCGATCAGGACGCCGTGGGTGGTGATCCCATGAGGGCCGGTCATCTCGATGTCGACCACGATGACGGGCTTGGCGAGGGCGGCGACCAGATCGGTGAGGACCGGGGAGAGCTCACCCTGCTCGCTCACCAGCCCGACGGCGATCAGTTCGTCGCGGGCGGCTGTCAGTTCCTCGATGACCTGTTCGCCGTCATGAAGCTGTCCCAGGACGGCGACGTGCTGGTGGGAGAGTCGGAAGCGGTCACGGCTCATGTCGTAGGAGGGCATCAAGCGCTCTCTTCTGGTTACGGTAGTGGCGGCGGAGGCTCTTCCTCCCGGGGCACCGGCGAGTGCTCCTGCCATTCAACACGCGGTGCCGGCGGCCCGGGGTTCCAGGGCGGTGGGACCCCTCCCGACCGGGCGCGACGCGCGGGCGGTTCTGTTGCATGGGCGTGACAGTCTCGCCGTTGTAGGCGCTGCGAGGCGGCTGATAGCGTTTCCCGCGACTTGATAGAGAAGTGAAGATTGCATGTTTGCTCGGGTATGTGGATCACGGGGATGATGGGCATGAGAACTCAGGACCGGGCATCTGCGGCTGCGAAGAAGTCCATTGCCGCCGGACCGGTGATGGGGGATCGGCTGCCCGCTCCGCCGCGTGAGCGCAAGCCCGCGCTGGCCGCCCTGGCCGCGCTGTTGGTGCTGGCCGGGGCGCTGGGGGCCACGATGCTGGTGATGCAGGCCGGGGACCGTATCGAGGCGATCAAGATCACGGAACGGGTGCCCATGGGCGGCGTCATTCCGGAATCCGCCATGACCTCGGTCCTCGTCGCAGATGATTCATCTGTCAACTATGTGCGCTGGGAACAGCGCGGGCAGCTGAAAGAAGAACTCCGCGCCGCCACCGATCTCGTCGGCGGCACCATTCTGGTCGGGGAAATGCTCACCGGCGAAGAGACTTTGCCCGACGACGAGGTCATCGTCGGTGTTTCCCTCCAGCCCGGACAGTTTCCCGCCGGGCTCAAGGCGGGCGACACCGTCGCCGCCTACTGGGTCGGACGCGAGCGGAACAGCGGCGACGAGGAGACCTCCACCCAGCAGACCGTCATCACCGAGGAAGCCCATGTGTCCGTCGTGCACGGCGGCGGCGACTCGATCGGCAACACCTCGCTGCCCGTGACCCTGCGCGTGGCCCGGGCGGACGCCGCCGCGCTCACCCGGGCGGCCTCCGCCGGCGAGGTCTCGCTCGTCATCATCCCCGCCGCCAAGTGACCGTGGACAAGGAGAAGCTGAGCAGATGGCGCTGATCGCACTGGCCGCGGACAAGGGGGCCCCCGGGGTCACCACCACGGCTGTCGCGCTGGCCGCGCTGTGGCCGCGCCGTGTGCTGCTCGCCGAGGCCGACCCGGCCGGCGGGGATCTCGTCTACCGGTCGGTCGGCGCCACCGGCCGCCCGCTGGACCCCGGCACCGGGATACTCTCGCTGGCCGCCACCGCGCGCCGGGGCATCGCCGCCGAGCAGCTGTGGGACCACTCGCAGCGGATGGCCGGCGGCCTGGACGTGATCATCGGGCTCGCCTCCTCCGACCAGTCCGGCGGGCTCACCGGGCAGTGGGGCGCCCTCGGCCGGGTCTTCGCCGAGCTGGCCGACTCCCCGCACCAGGAGGCCGCCGCCGACGTCCTGGCCGACCTCGGGCGCCTCGACGCCCATTCCCCCGCGCAGGCGCTGCTCCCGCACGCCGCGCTGCTGCTGCTCGTCACCCGCGGCCAGCCGGAGAACCTGGCCCACGTCCGGGACCGGGCCGCCGCGCTGCACAACAAGCTGCACGGACAGCAGCGAGGGGCCTCCCAGCTGGCCAAGCCGCAGATCGGCGTGCTGCTGATCGCCGAGCCGCAGCAGGGGTCGAAGATCGCCGCGCAGGTCAACGAGATGCTGATCGCCTCGCAGAGCGGCGCCCGTGTCGTCGGACTGATCGCCGAGGACCCGGCGGGCGCCGAGCAGCTGGCCGGGCGCCGCCGCGGCCGGCTCGACAAGTCGCTGCTGGTGCGGTCCGCCCGGCAGGTCGTCACCGACGTGCACCAGACCTTCCGCGCCGACCTCAACCCGGTACGTCCCGCCCTCCCGCAGCAGCAGGGCGCCCCGCCGCAGGGCTACGCCCCGCCGCCGTCCTACGGCCGGCCGGGAGCGGGCGCATGAGCGAGGTCAACCACCAGCTGGTGAAGCGGTTCCGGCAGGAGGCCGGCGACCGCATCGCCGAACAGCGCCGCATCGACCAGGCCAGCGGCGTCCGCCCGATGACGTCCGAGGACGAGCGGCACTACGCCCGCGCCGTCATCGCGCAGGTGCTGGAGGAGTACGCGCGCGCCGAGATATCCGAGGGCCGGGCGCCGCTGGACGCCCAGTCCGAGGAGGACTACGCCTCGGCCGTGCACGCCGCGCTGTTCGGCGTGGGCCGGCTCCAGCCGCTGCTGGACGACCCCGATGTGGAGAACATCGACATCAACGGCTGCGACCAGGTCTTCATCGGCTACGCCGACGGCCGCGAGGTGCGCGGCGACCCGGTGGCCGAGACGGACGAGGAACTGGTCGAGCTGATCCAGATCCTCGGCGCCTACTCGGGCCTGTCCTCCCGGCCCTTCGACTCCGCCAACCCGCAGCTCGACCTGCGGCTGCCGGACGGCTCCCGGCTCTCGGCCGTCATGGACGTCACCCGGCGCCCCGCGCTGTCCATCCGGCGGGCCCGGCTCGGCAAGGTCTTCCTCGCCGACCTGGTGGGCAACGGCACCCTCACCCCGGAGCTGGGCAGCTTCCTGTCCGCCGCCGTCAGGGCCCGCAAGAACATCATGATCGCCGGGTCCACCAACGCCGGGAAGACCACCCTGCTGCGGGCGCTCGCCAACGAGATCCCGCCGGACGAACGGCTCATCACCGTCGAACGCGCCCTGGAGCTGGGGCTGGACCAGTTCCCCGAACTGCACCCCAACGTCGTCGCCTTCGAGGAGCGGCTGCCCAACTCCGAGGGCCAGGGCCTCATCTCCATGGCCGAACTGGTGCGGCGCTCGCTGCGCATGAACCCCTCCCGCGTCATCGTCGGCGAGGTGCTGGGCGATGAGATCGTCACCATGCTCAACGCGATGTCGCAGGGCAACGACGGCTCGCTCTCCACCATCCACGCCAACTCCTCGGCCGAGGTGTTCAACAGGATCTCCACCTACGCGCTCCAGGCCAGCGAACGGCTGCCCATCGAGGCCAGCCAGATGCTGATCGCCGGTGCCGTCAACTTCGTCGTCTTCATCGAACGCCGCAACACCTACGCCCAGGGCGGCAAGCTGCACCGCATCGTCTCCTCCATCCGCGAGGTCAACGGCGTGGACGGCCGGGTGCTCTCCAGCGAGGTGTTCGCCGAGGGCCCCGACGGCGTACCGCGCGCCCACGCCGCGATCTCCTGCGGCGACGAACTGGCGCAGTTCGGCTACCGAGGGGCCTGGGGGTGACACGCACATCATGAGCGGATCAGGACTGTTCTCCCTCACCGCCCTGTACGCGCTGCTCTGCGGCGTCGCCGTCGGCGGCGGGATCGCGCTGCTGGTGGCGGCCGTGCGGGGCATCGAGCCGAAGACCGCGGAGGAACGCGACCGCGCCGAGCGGCGCCGCTCCGAACTCGCGCGCTTCGCCGGCCGCCGCGGCACCATCGCCGGTGCCTCGGCGCTGGTCGTGCTGCTGCTCACCCGCTGGCCGATCGCGGCGATCGGCACCGCGCTGCTCGTCTTCTCCTGGAGCAAGCTGTTCGGCGGCGCCGCCGAGGAGCGCGCCAACATGCGCCGGGTGGAGGCGCTGGCCGGCTGGACCGAGTCGCTGCGCGACACCATCGCCGGGGCGGTGGGCCTCGAACAGGCCATCCCCGCCTCGGCCCGGGCCGCCGCCCCCGCGCTGCGCGTCCCGCTGAACAACCTGGTGGACCGGCTGCGGTCCCGGATGCCGCTGCCCGAGGCGCTCCAGGAGTTCGCCGACGAACTCGACGACTCCTCGGCCGACATCATCATCGCCTCGCTGATCCTCAACGCCCGGCTGCGCGGCCCCGGGCTGCGCGAGGTGCTGGGCGCGCTCGCCAAGTCCGCCCGCGAGGAAGTGGACATGCGCCAGCGCGTCATGGCCCAGCGCGCCTCGACCCGGCGCAGTGTGCAGATCGTGGTCGGGGTCTCGGTGGCCTTCCCGCTGGGCCTGGCGATCTTCAACCCGGGCTTCGTCGAACCGTTCGGCGACACCCTCGGCCAGGCCGTACTCGCCATCGTCTGCGGCCTGTTCGGCCTCGGCTTCTGGTGGATGCGGCGGCTGGCCAGGATCGAGGTGCCCGAGCGGTTCATGGCGCGCTCGGACGAGAGCGCCCAGCTGCGCGAGCGGCAGCCGGCCGAACAGGGGGGAGCGCGGTCGTGAACTCGGACATCACCACAGCCGTCGTGGTCGGCGCCGTCTTCGGCCTCGGGATGTACGCCGCGGTCCGGGCGCTGATGCCCACCCGGCGCAGCCCGGTGGCCACCGTCGCCCGGATCGACGCCCTGCGGCACCGGGGCGGTACGGGGCACGCCCCGTACGTCCCGACCGCCGCCCAGAGCGCCGCCGAGGGGGCGAAGAAGCCCAGCCTGCTGGCCGAGGTCCAGCAGCGGGCCGGTGAGTGGCTGGCCGAGCTGTACCTCCAGCGCGGCTGGGAACAGCGGTCGCTGCGCGCCGATCTGGCGCTGCTCGACCGGACCTGGGAGTCGTTCCTGGCCGGCAAGGTGGTGCTGGCGGCGGCCGGGCTGTTCTTCGGTCCGTTCCTGTTCTCCATGGGCTGGCTGATCGGCTTCGGCGTCAGCCCGGTGGTCCCGGTGTGGCTGGCGCTGCTGTTCGCCGGGGTGTTCTTCTTCCTGCCCGACCTGGAGGTGCGCCGGGACGCCAAGGCCAGGCGGCGGGACTTCCGCCGGGTGGTGGCGGCCTATCTGGACCTGGTGGCCATGAGCCTGGCCGGCGGGCGCGGTCTGCCGGAGGCGCTGAAGGCGGCCGCCGAGGTCAGCGACGGCTGGGCGCTGCGGCGTATCAGGACGGCGCTGGCCGACGCCCGGATCACCGGGCTGACCCAGTGGCAGGCGCTGGGCAAGCTCGGCGACGAGGTCGGGGTGGACGAGCTGAAGGACCTGTCCGCGTCGCTGGCGCTGGTCGCGGACGACGGCGCCAAGGTACGCGCCTCGCTCTCCGCCCGTTCGGAGACGATGCGCCACCGCGAGCTCGCCGAGATCGAGGGGAGCGCGGGGGAGAAGTCGCAGTCGATGCTGATCGCACAGCTGCTGCTGTGCTTGGGATTCCTGATCTTTCTGATCTATCCGGCCGGAATGCGGGTGTTCTCGGCATGACCAGCTTGAGAGGTAAGTGACCATGAGGAAGTTGCGTTTTCCGGCGGCCGACTATCTGGCCGCCCTGGTGAGGACCCGGATGCGGCGGGCGGGTGCGCTCGACGCCGACCGGGACCGCGGTGCCTCCGCCATCGAGTGGGTGATCATCGCGGCGGTCGTCGTCGGCATCGTCGCCGGGGTCGCGGCCGTGATCATGAACGCGATCGACGACCGGGCCGGCAGCGTGAGCGACTGCATCGCGGGCGCGGTGGACTACGCCGACTGCTGAGCGGCGGCCCAGCCACGGGGAGTACGGGGTTCACGGGGTTTCACGGGGACACGGGGAGTACGGGGAGTACGGGGATGACCAAGCGAGCGGCCCGCTGGCTGCGCCGCCGGATCGGAGCGGGCTCCGACCGGGGCGGGGCCGTGCTGTGCCGCGACCGGGGCAGCACGGCGATCGAGTTCGTGTTCCTGACCCCGCTGATGTTCTTCCTGATCTTCGGCGCCGTGCAGTTCGCCCTGTACTCCTTCGCGCAGGACGTCGCGAAGGCCGCCGCGCAGGCCGGTGCCCGCACCGCCCGCGCGGAGGCGGACGCCGATCCGGTCGGCTGGCAGGCGAAGGCGCGGGAGAAGTCCTACGACTACATCGATCAGCTCGGCCGGGGCATGTTCGACCGGCAGCCGTCGGTGTTCACCACGCTGCCGGGCCCCGACACCGTACGGGTGGAGGTGCACGCCAGTGTGCCGTCCATCGTGCCGGGGATGACCCTGACCGTCCGGGCCGCCTCGGAGGGGCCGGTCGAGCGGTTCGTCCCGGACGGCGGGGGGTGAGCGCGGTGCGGCGGAGATTCCGTGACGACCGGGGGGTGTCCACGGTCGAGGTGGTGTTCCTGGCACCGCTGATGATCGCGTTCATCCTGCTGCTGGTGGCCATCGGCCAGCAGGTGTCGGGCCGCAGCGCGGTCAGCGGCGCGGCCAGGGACGCGGCGCGGGCCGGCTCGCTGGAGCGCGACAGCGCCTCGGCCGCCGCCGCGGCGGCGGGCACCGCCGAGCGCGAACTGGGCGAGGTGTGCGTGGGCGGCACGGTGCGCGTCGAGGTGACCTCGGGCGGCGGGCACGAACCGGGCTCGCTGTTCAGCGTGCGGGTCAGCTGCCGGGTGCGGGCCCTGGACATGCTGGGTGTGCCGGTCACCTCCACCCTGACCGGTGCCTCCAGTTCACCCATCGACCCGTACCGGAGGTCCGGATGAGGCGGCTGCCAGGCCGGGGTCTCGGCCGCCGGGGCCACGGCGACCGGGGCTCAGGCGCGGTGATCGTGATCTTCTTCGCGCTGGTGGTGCTGGCGCTGGCCGCGTTCGTGGTGGACGGCGGGCTCGCCATCCACCAGCGGGAGCGGGCCGCCGACATCGCCGAGCAGGCCGCCCGGTACGCGGCCCAGGACCTGGACGAGGAGGCGCTGCGCCAGGGCCTGGGCAACGCCCCCATCAACTTCGGCAACTGCCCGGCCAGGGTCGCCGAGTACGCTGCCTCCGTGAACTTGAGCGCGGCGGACACCGCCGCCTCCGAGTGCTCGCAGGCGTCCGTCGACCGGGTCACGGTACGGATCCGGCTGACCTACCGCCCGGTGTTCACCGGGTTCTTCTTCGATCAACCGCTCACGGTCTGGGGCACGGCCACCGCCGAGGCCCAGACCAACTGATCCACCACCAACGGGAGTTCCGTCATGGCGCGCACCACCCCCACCGGCGGCGGGAACCGTACGCCCGTGCCCGTGAAGGTCGGGCGCAGCTTCGGCGACATCATGAAGGCGCTGTTCGCCTTCGTCGCGCTGGCGGCCCTGGTCGTCGGCGTGCCCTTCTCGCTGGCCGTGCTGATCGGCTGGCCGCTGCCGCGCACGATGCCGTCCCTGGACACCTTGCAGAACGAGATCTCCACCACCGTCTTCCTGAAGGTGCTGGCGCTGTGCGTCTGGATCGCCTGGGCGCAGTTCACCGCCTGTGTGCTGGTGGAGGTCAAGGCGGCGCTGTCCGGGGTGGGCATCCCGGCCCGGGTGCCGGGCGCCGGGCCGAGCCAGCTGCTGGCGCGCCAGCTGGTGGGCATGCTGCTGCTGGTGACCGCCTCGGCCGCGTCGTTCGTGCCCGGTATCAGCGGCATCGGCGGGGCCTTCGACGGCGGCGGCTCCTCGCAGGTGGTGGCGGAGGCCGAGCGGACGCCGGGCGGGGAGGCCGAGCACGCCTATGAGAGCGACGGCGTGAACCGGGCCGATCCCACCATGGCGCTGCCGAACGAGGCTCCGGAGGCGGATGAGGCGGCCGAGGCGCCGACCAAGTACTACCGCATCCAGCCACCGGAGGGCCGGCACCACGACACGCTGTGGGGGATCGCCGAGCGGCATCTGGACGACGGGCTGCGGTACAAGGAGATCTACCAGCTCAACAAGGACCGGGTGCAGCCGGACGGTTCCAAGCTGACCGAGGCCTCGCTGATCCGTCCGGGCTGGATCCTGGAGATGCCGGCCGACGCCCACGGCGGCGAACTGGTCGAGATGCCCCACGACGTGGAGGAGCTGTCGCAGGAGGAGGTCGAGGAGTTCCAGGACTACCAGCGCACCGGGGACACCGAGTGGGCCGACCCGGACGATTCCGGGGTCGACCGGGCCGACCTGCGGGTCCCCGAACTGGGTCTCGTTCCGGAGGAGCCCGGAGGTGGTCATTCGCTGCCCGCCTTCGACACCACCCCCATCCAGGAGGCGCAGGAGGCCGGGGACGAGGCCGGGTTCGGGCTCCCCGAGGCGCTGCTGGGCGCCCCGCTGCTGGCCGCCGGGCTGCTGATGGCTCTCGGCCGCACCCGGCGCAACGCCCTGTGGGCCTCGGCCGCCGGGACGCTGGCCGGGCGCGGCGTGGGCGACGACCTGGCGCCCACCACCCCCGCCGCGCACGACATCCGTGACGCGCTGCTGGTCGGCGCCGCCCCGGAGGCGGTCGGTTTCCTGGACCGGGCGCTGCGCCGGCTGTCCGCCGCGCTGGACGCCGAGGGCAAGGTGCTGCCGCCGGTGTACGCGGCCTGGCTGACCGAGCACGAACTGCATCTCCAGCTGGCCGCCCCGGCCGGCCGCCCGCCGGCGCCGTGGGAGCCGGGGCAGAGCGACACGTACTGGACGGTGCGGCGCGACCGGCTGCCGGCCGCCGGGGCCGCGGGGGAGGTGCCGGAGGCGGAGGCCCCGTACCCGGGCCTGGTCTCCCTGGGGGTGCGCGACGACATGCGGCTGCTGCTCAACCTGGAGGCGGTGCCCGGCATCGTCTCGGTGACCGGGGCCCGCGCCGACCGGGAGGCGGTGCTCGCCTCGATCGCCGCCGAGCTGGCCACCAGCGGCTGGGCGGACCGGATGACGGTGTCCCTGGTGGGCTTCGGCGGGGAGCTGACCGCGCTGGCGCCGACCCGGGTGCGGTACCTGGACGATGTGGCCGGGCTGCTCGAAGTGATGGAGACCGAGACCCAGCTGCGGCGCGGCGCGCTGCGGCACACCGGGCAGGAGTCGATCCTCACCGGACGCACGGGCCCGGCCCGGCAGCAGCAGTGGGCGCCGCATCTGGTGCTCATCGGCGCGGTGCCGACCGCCGAGCAGGCGGACCGGCTCGCCGCGCTCGCCGCGGTCTCCGCTCAGCTGGGCATCGGCTATCTGGTGACCTCGGACCGGCCGGATCTGCCGGGCATCGCCTGGGAGTTCGAGATCTCGGACGCGGGGGTGCTCACCGAGCCGGAGATGGGCCTCGAACTCTCCGCCCAGCTGCTGCCGGCCGCGCAGCGCGCCGCCGTGGTGGAGCTGTTCGCGGAGCTGACCCGCGAGCCGTCCGGCGGCGCGGCGGGCGTGCCGGGTCCGGCCTTCACGGTGGATCTGAGCCAGCGGGGCAAGCCGGATGTGTACGCCCAGGTGATGGGCGGGTACGAGGTCAGCGGGCTGGACGCCCCCGACGCGGAGCGCGCGGAGCAACTGCGCGAGGCGCTGGCGCTGTTGCTGCTGCACCGGGAGGGGGTCCATCCCCGGGTGCTGGGGTCGGCGCTGTGGCCGCGCGGGGTGCCGGACGATGTCCGCGACGCCCTGATCGCGCGGCTGCGTGACTGGCTGGGGGCGGACGCGGCGGGTGCGCCGCGGCTGCTGGTGGCCGAGGACGGGCGGCTGTCGCTGTCGGCGGGCGTCGTCTCGGACTGGGACGTGCTGCGCACGCTGCACCACCGGGCGGTCTCGGTGGGCGGCGGCAGCGCCGCCGAGCGGAAGCGGCAGCTCACGGACGCGCTGAGCCTGGCGCGCGGGCCGCTGCTCGCGGGTGTGCGGGAGGGCGGCCGGTTCGGCTGGCTGGAGCATGAGATCGTGGATGCGCAATACCCGCTGCTGGTCTCGGAGATCGCGCTGAAGCTGTCGGCCGAGCAGCTGGCGAGCGGGGGCAGTGAGCAGGCGTATGTGGCGATCCGTTCCGCGCTCGCCGCCTCGCCGACCGACGAGCGGCTGTGGAACGAGCTGCTGCGGTCGGCGAAGGCGACCGGCAAGGCCGAGTGGCTGCGCGGCGCCGCCGACTGGCTGATCGCGCACCACGCGCATCTGTACGGTCCGGCGCAGGCGTTGCCGGCCCAGACGGAGGCGCTGCTGGACGAGCTGCTGCCGGGGTGGCGGAGCACTGTGGGGGCGGCCGGGTAACGGCCGGGGCCCTCCCCGGTTCCTCACCTGCGATCAGGTGGCAAGATCATCTGATGACCTGTCGTGAAGGGCACCGAGGAGGGCTGACTCTTGGTCATGGCGCGCGACGATGACGCCGACCACTCGCTCAAGTGCTCGTTCTGCGGCAAGACCCAGGAGCAGGTACGCCGGCTGATCGCCGGCCCGGCCGGGGTCTACATCTGCGTCGAGTGCGTCGGGGTCTGCAATGACCTGATCGAGGAGGAGCTGGGCCGCCCCGAGACGGACCAGCCCGTCGAACCGCCCCGGCCGCGCGAGATCCACCGCTTCCTCGACCAGTACGTCATCGGCCAGGAGGACGCCAAACGCGCGCTCGCGGTGGCCGTCTACAACCACTACAAACGGGTACGCGACAGCGCCGAGGACGGCGGCCCGCCGCCTGTCGAACTCGCCAAGTCCAACATCCTGCTGCTCGGCCCCACCGGCTGCGGCAAGACCTACCTGGCCCAGACGCTGGCCCGGTCGCTGAACGTCCCCTTCGCCATCGCGGACGCCACCGCCCTCACCGAGGCCGGCTACGTCGGCGAGGACGTCGAGAACATCCTGCTCAAGCTCCTCCAGGCCGCCGACTACGACGTGGCCCGCGCCGAGAAGGGCATCATCTACCTCGACGAGATCGACAAGATCGCCCGCAAGAGCGAGAACCCCTCCCTGACCCGCGATGTCTCGGGCGAGGGGGTGCAGCAGGCGCTGCTGAAGATCATGGAGGGTACGGTCGCCGCCGTCCCGCCGCAGGGCGGGCGCAAGCACCCGCAGCAGGAGCTGATCGAACTCGACACCTCCCAGGTGCTGTTCATCGCCGCCGGGGCCTTCGCCGGCCTGGAGAGCATCGTCGGCGACCGGCTCGGCGGACACGGCATCGGCTTCGGCGGCGAAGTGCGCTCGGCCGCCGCCCCGCCGCCCGGCGACCCGTTCGCCGGGGTCCAGCCGGCCGACCTGGTGAAGTACGGGCTCATCCCGGAGTTCATCGGCCGGCTGCCGGTCATCACCCGGGTCACCGCCCTGGACCGGGCCGCCCTGCTGCGCACCCTCACCGAGCCCCGCAACGCGCTCGTCAAGCAGTACCAGCGGCTGTTCGAACTCGACGGCGTACAGCTGGAGTTCGACCGCCCCGCGCTGGACGCCATCATCGACAGGGCGCTGCTGCGCGGCACCGGCGCCCGCGCGCTGCGCGGCGTCATGGAACGGGTGCTCCAGCCGCTCATGTACGAGATCCCCGGCCGCACCGACATCACCCACGTGGTGGTGGACGAAGGAACCGTCCGCCGGCACACCGACGGCGGACGCATCCCCCGGCAGCGGTCCAACTAGGCCGTGCCGCACGGAGATCCCCGGCAGGCCCGGGCGGGCCCGGCGGTTCGCGCGTCAGCCGCCCGGAGCCGCCCGCAGGGCGCGCAGCGCGTCCCGGGTGTGGGTCAGCGCCGCGATCCGTGACTCGATGCGGTGCAGATGGGCGGAGATCAGCCGGGCGGTGTCCGGCGGCGGCGGGCGGTCCGCCTCGGACAGCCGCAGCAACTCGCCGATCTCGGCGAGGGAGAGCCCGGCGGACTGCGCGGTGCGGATGAACACCAGCCGGTCGGCGCTCTCCGGCGGATAGTCCCGGTAGCCCGAAGGGGTGCGCGGGGGTTCGGGCAGCAGGCCGGCTTGTTCGTAGAACCGCACCGTCTTGGTGGTCACTCCCGCCACATGTGCGAGCGTCCCAATGCGCATGTCCCGTAGCTTAGGTGAGCCATGCCTGGCCACGGCCGGTGTTCAGGAACTCGTGGCCAGAAACTGTGTGGCCGCCAGCTCTGCGTACAGGCCGTTCCCCGCCACGAGTTCGGCGTGCGTCCCGACCGCCTGCACCCGGCCCGCGTCCATCACCACGATCCGGTCGGCCGAGGTGACGGTCGACAGCCGGTGCGCCACCACCAGGACGGTGGTCTCCCGCGCCGCGTCCGCCACCGTGTCCCGCAGCGCGGCCTCGTTGACCGCGTCCAGCTGCGAGGTGGCCTCGTCCAGCAGCAGCAGCCGGGGACGGCGCAGCAGGGCGCGGGCGATCGCGATCCGCTGCCGTTCGCCGCCGGACAGCTTGGTGCCCCGGTGGCCGACCAGCGTCTCCAGACCGTCCGGCAGCCGCGCCACCAGGCCCTCCAGACGGGTGGTGCGCAGCACGTCCGCCAGCGCCGCCTCGTCGGCGTCCGGGGCGCCGAGCAGCAGGTTCTGCCGCAGCGAGCCGGAGAGGACGGGCGCGTCCTGCTCCACGTAGCCGATGGCGGCGCGCAGCGCGCCCAGATCCCAGTCCGCCACGTCGCGGCCGTCCAGGAGGACCCGCCCGCCGGTGGGGTCGTAGAACCGCTCGATGAGTGAGAACACGGTGGTCTTGCCCGCGCCGGACGGGCCGACGAAGGCGGTCATGCCGCGCGGCGGCACCGCGAAGGTCACCCCGTGGTGGATCTCCGGCAGATCGTCGCTGTACCGGAACCGCACCGCCTCGAAGGCGACGGCCGCCGGGGCGGCCGGCCCCCGCCCGGGACCGGCCGGGGCGGCCACCGGCTCGGCGGGCAGAGCGCGCACCTCCTGGATCCGGGTGATCGCGGCGGCGCCGACCTGGTATCCGGTGATGGCGGCGACCACCTCGCTGATCGGGGACATCAGATAGAAGACGTACAGCAGGAACGCCACCAGTGCGCCCACCTCGATGGCCCCGGTGGCCACCCGGGCGCCGCCCACGCCCAGCACGATGATGAACGCCGCCTGGAGCGCCACACCGGACAGATTCCCGGCGATGGCCTGCCACTTGGCCGCCCGGATGCTGGCCCGCCACGCCTGCTGCGCCGCGTCGTGCACCACCGCCTCCTCGCGCGCCTCGGCGCCGGACGCCTTGACGGTGCGCAGCGAGCCCAGCACCCGCTCGACGGCCGTGCCCATCGCGCCGACCGCCTCCTGGGCGGACTTGCTGGCCCGGTTGATCCGGGGCGCGATGACGCCGATGACCACCGCCATCACCCCGACCACCGCGACCGTGACACCGAGCAGCACCAGGTCGACGATCGCCATCATCACCAGCGTGCCCAGCAGCGTCAGCCCGCCGGTGGCGAGACCGATCAGGGAGTTGGTGGTCATGCCGCGCAGCAGCGTGGTGTCGGAGGTGACCCGGGCCAGCAGATCGCCCGGCTCGGAGCGGTCCACGGCGGTGACGCGCAGCCGCAGCAGATAGGAGGTGAGCGCGCGGCGCGCGGAGAGCACCACCGACTCGGCGGTGCGGTGCAGCACATAGGTGCCGAAGCCGCCCAGGACGGCGTTGGCGGCCATCAGGGCCGTCATGACGGCCAGCGCCCCGCCGATGGCGCGGTCGGCCGACAGGTCCTCGATCAGCCGCTGCGCCAGCAGCGGCAGCGCGAGCCCGGTGGCCCCGGTGGCCAGCGCCAGCACCGCCCCGGCCGCCAGCGCCCAGCGGTGCGGCCGGACGTAGCCCAGCAGGACCCGCCAGGCGGGCGGCGTCGCGGTGGCCTTCGGGGCGGGTGCGGCGGTGGTCATACCCGCAGGGACGCGGGCGGGGCCCGCCGGGTTGATCAGCGGGCTCAGGACAGGTCGTCGAGCGCCGTCTCCACCGCGCGGTGGAAGGTGGGGTAGGAGTAGATCATCTGCCGCAGCCGCTCCAGCGGCACCTCGCCCTGGATGGCGACGGCCAGCCCGTACAGCACCTCACCGCCGGCCGGCCCGGCGGAGGTGGCGCCCACCAGCACCTGGCGGCGGGCGTCGGCCACCAGCTTGATGAAGCCCTCGTTGCCCGCCTTGTGGATCCAGCCCCGGGTGCTGGCGGCGATGTCGGCGGTCCCGGTGCGCACATCGATGCCCTCGGCGCGGGCCGCCGCCTCGGTGAGGCCGACCGAGCCGATCTCCGGGTCGGTGAAGGTGATATGGGGCAGCGCCCGGTAGTCGGCGGGCGGGGCCTCCTCGCCGAGGATGGTGCGGGCGGCCAGCTGCGCCTGGTACATGGCGACATGGGTGAACTGGCCGACGCCGGTCACATCGCCGATCGCCCACAGCGCGGGTGCGGCCAGCAGCTTCTCGTCCACGGGCAGCGCCCGGGCCTTCGGCTCCAGTTCGACACCGGCGCGTTCGAGGCCGAGGGAGGCCAGGTCGGGGGCGCGCCCGGTGGCCACCAGCAGGCGTTCGGCGGTCAGTTCCTCGCCGTCCTCCAGGAACAGGGTGAAGCCGTGGGCGTCGTCGTACGCCACGCGGGTGGCGTGCGAGGCGACGTGGACGACCAGGCCCTCCCGGGTGAGGACGTCGGTGATCAGCCGGGAGGACTCGGGCTCCTCGCGCGACAGCAGCCGCTCGCCGCCCTCGACGACCGTCACGGCGGTGCCGAACCGGGCGTAGACCTGGGCGAGTTCGAGGCCGACCGGGCCGCCGCCGAGCACCAGCAGCGAGCGCGGCGCGCTCTCGGCCGAGACGGCCTCGCGGTTGGTCCAGTAGGGCGAGCCTGCCAGTCCCTCCAGCGGCGGGATGACGGGGCGGCTGCCGGTGGCGATGACGATGCCGACCCGCGCCCCGTACTCGGTCTCCGGGCCGTCGTCGGAGGGCTTGACCGCCACCCGGCCGGGCCCGGACAGCCG
The DNA here is from genome assembly GCF_042731495.1 of Streptomyces sp. NPDC059853. Taxonomy (NCBI): domain Bacteria; kingdom Bacillati; phylum Actinomycetota; class Actinomycetes; order Kitasatosporales; family Streptomycetaceae; genus Streptomyces; species Streptomyces sp. NPDC059853. Next base: position 554 of record NZ_JBHWJL010000028.1, on the reverse strand, counting down.
CCCCCGGCCGCGCACCAGGCGCCCCCCGGCGCCGGTGAAGCGGTCGGCGGCGACGGTGTCGTCCCAGGTGTCGGTGGCCTCGGTCCTGATCCGGGTGGCGACGGTGCCGAAGTCGGGATGGACCTGGCTGCTGCCCGCGATTCCGGGCACCCGCCGGGTGTCGGTGAGCAGACCGGCGGCGCGGACCATCATCTTGCTCGGCACGCAGGCCCAGTACGGGCACTCGCCGCCCACCAGTTCGGCCTCGACCCCCACGACGTCGAGTCCGGCGGCGGCGAGCCGCCCGGCGACGTACTCCCCGCCGGGGCCCATTCCCAGCACAATCACATCGGTCTCTTCAGCCATTCCGTCAGATTAGGACGTGTCTTCGGATTCTTCGCGGGGCCGCGCCGTCGGCCCCGGCCCGCCGCCGTCTCCGGGCACGAGCGGACCGGGACCGTCCGCGCGGCCGGCGCCGGGTGTCACCCCACCCGGGGCGGGGACGACAGCTCCGTGTGCCGCGCGGGCGCCGGTCCGGCCGGCTCCGCGTCGTGCAGCCCGTACCGGTCGTGGAC
>NZ_JBHWJL010000027.1:0-31692 GCF_042731495.1 Streptomyces sp. NPDC059853 | reverse complement strand
GTGGAGGACGGGCCGGAGCCGCTGGGCACCGAGCGGCGGCTCCCAGGCGGACCGGCCGGCGTCACGGATGGTCTCGGGTACGACCATCCGAGCCAGCCGCTCACGGTGTCGGCGGACGGGAGCCGGGTGGCCGTGGCCGACGATGGCGAGTTGGTGGTGTGGGATCTCGACGCGGAGGCGGTGGTGCTCCGGCAGTCGCTGGATCAGGAGATCGCCGATGTCGCCGATCTGTGGTTCGGCCCGCAGGACGGGACGCTGTACCTGGCCTCCTTTCAGTACCGCGAGGACCCGGGCAACGTCTGGAATCTGCACGCGCTCGACACCACGGACGGCAGCCACCGTTCGCTGGCGGAGGGGGTCCGGCGGGCTGCGGTGTCGGGGGACGGTTCGACGGCGCTGGTGTGCCGCTCCCCGGACGATCTGAGGAACTCGGCCGAGTATCTGCTGCTGGACGCGGCCACCGGACGGAACCGGGCGGGCTTTTCGCTGGAGCTGTGCAGCGAGATCGCGGTGGACGAGAGCGGCCGGCGGTTCGTCGTCGGCACCGGTTCCTGGTCCCGGTCGCTGGAAGTCGCGGGCGACGGCACGGTCGGGCTGCTGCCGACGCCGTTCGGCAACCCGATCACGAAGGCGAGCGGCGCCACCCTGCACCGGGAGTTGCTGGGCAGCGGCGAGGAGCTGTCCGTCCTGGTCCGGGCGCCGGCGGGCGCCGCGCTGCTGGCACTGCCGGGCCGGGACGAGGAAGCCGCGCTGGAAACCATGATGCTGAGTCCGGACGGTGCCACCGTGGTGGGCGTCAATCCGGACGGCTCCCAGGTGCACGCCGCCACGGTCGAGAGCGACCTGGAGGACGGGCAGTGGGCGGAACGCCCGGGGGCGACCCGGGTCCCGGCAAGCCACGAGATCACCTTCTCCCCGGACAGCACCCTGGTCGCCGACCGGGTGACGGACGACCGCATCGAGATCCGCGCCGTGGACAGCCTGGAGGTCATCGGCGCGTCGGCGGTCGCGGAGCCGGACGGTGACGTCGACTACTGGTTCCTCGACGACCGCACGCTGCTGGTGCGGTCGGGCACGGTGCTGGAGCTGTGGGAGGCGCGGGCCGAGCGGCTCCGTACCCGGGTCGACCTCGCCGATCTGGGCATCACCCGGGACGAGCAACGGCACTTCGGTGTGTACCGGCACGTCGAGCCTGGCCATGTGGCCGTGGTGGACGGCGGCTCCGTGATCCGGGTGGTGCACCTGTACGAGGGGCGTGAGGTCCCGGAGCTGAACCTGGACACCGGCGGCGATGTGCTGGCGGTGCGGTTCGACACCGAGGGCCGGCATCTGCTGCTGGCGCGGCCCGGCGACGCGGTGTGGGAGCTGTGGCGGCTCGATCCGCCGCGCCGCGAGCTGGGGCCGCTGCCGACGCTGTGCCGGACCTGTACCGGGTACGAGACCCGGTCGTTCGGCTTCCCGGGCGACGGCCGGGTGCTGATCGGCATGGGGGACACGCTGCGGGTGTACGAGCCGGGCAGCCCGTACGCCGTCGAGCGGTATTTCCTGGGCGGGCCCGGCCAGTTCCTGGGCATCTCGCGGGACGGCACGACCGTGCTGTTCAGCCCCGGCGAAGGGTACGAGGAGTCGCCGGTGTTCGTGCTGCGTCTCAACCAACCCGAGGAGTGGGCGGACCGGTTGTGCGAGGTGCTGGGGCACCGCCGGATCACGGATCCCGAACGGGCGGTGACCACCGCCGATCTGCTGCCCGAGCCGGTGTGCGAGCCGTCCTGAACCGCCCCGCCCGGCGAGCGCACCGTCACTGTCAGTGACCCGTGGCAGGATGCGGATGGGGTGATGCGGTGATGGAGTTGCGGGAGTTGGCGCAGGGTGTGGTGGCCGATCACACGGCGGCCGTCGCCCGGGTGCGTGAGGCGCTGGTTCCGCTGCGCGACGCGGAGGTCGCCGAGCGGCTCGGCGGCATGGGCGTGGAGCGGCTGAAGGAGGTCACCGAGGGGCGGCTGCGGGTGGCCGCGCTGGAGGACGGCGGGTACCGGACGGTCGGCAGCGTGTGGGCGGCCACCGTCGGGGAGTTGCAGCTGGTGCCCGGGGTGGGGGCGCTGACCGCCGGGCAGGCGCTGGCGGCGGCCCGGCGGATCGCGCAGGCGGTGGAACGTACGGTCGCCGTCTGGCTGGATGTGGACGAGCCGGACGCGCGCACCACGGCCCTGGTCGTCGCGCTGCACCGGTTGCTGGCGGCGGGGCCCGGGCTGCGCAGGACGGTGGAGGCGGCGCGGGAGATCGAGGCGCGGCTGGCGGAGTTGCTGCCCGCGGCCCGGCCGGCGCGGGGGCGGCTGCGGATGCTGGTCGCCGGGCGGGAGGGGCGGGCCAGGGCCAGGGCGGCGGTCGCCGCGATCGAGGAGCTGACGGCGGATGCCGGACGCCGGGGGCTGACCGGGGCGTTCCGGCAGGCGTCGGTGGATCTGCTGCGCGATCCGCCCTCGGACGTCGAGGCGTGGGTGGACTTCGAGTTGCGTTCCGCCGATTACTACAGCCTGCTCGCCGAGCTGGACGCCCGGCCGCCGGACGCGGACGCGGCCCAGGGGTATGTGCCGGCCGAGATCGGGGACCGGGTCCGGGCGGAGGTGCTGGACGACAGCCTGCTGAAGGTGTCGCTGCGCGGGTACCAGGCGTTCGGCGCGCGCTTTCTGCTGGCGCAGCGGCGGGTGCTGCTCGGGGACGAGATGGGGCTGGGCAAGACGGTGCAGGCCATCGCCGCGCTGGCGCATCTCGCGGCCCGGGGCGAGACGCACTTCCTGGTGGTCTGCCCGGCGAGTGTCCTCCTCAACTGGACGCGGGAGATACGGGCGCGCAGCGCGCTGCGGCCCGTCGCGGCGCACGGTCCCGGCCGGGCGGAGGCGTTCGCCCGCTGGCGGCGGGACGGCGGGGTGGCGGTGACGACCTTCGACGCGCTGCGGACGGCGGGCGGGGCGGCCGCGACGGCGATGCTGGTGGTGGACGAGGCGCACTACGTGAAGAACCCCGGCGCGCAGCGCACCCGGGCGGTGGGGGAGTGGGCGGCGGTGGCCGGGCGGGTGGCGTACCTCACCGGCACCCCGCTGGAGAACCGGGTGGGCGAGTTCCGCGCGCTGGTGCGCCAGTTGCGGCCCGAGGTGCTGCCTCGGGTGGACGGGCGGGAGCTGGTGGCCGGTTCGCAGGCGTTCCGGCGGGCGGTGGCGCCGGTGTATCTGCGGCGCAACCAGGAGGACGTGCTGACGGAGTTGCCGGCGGTGGTGCGGGTGGACGAGTGGGAGGAGTTCGGACCGCGGGACGCCGCGGCGTACCGGGAGGCCGTGGCCTCGGGGAGCTTCATGGCGATGCGGCGGGCCGCCTACGCCGCGCCGGACTCCATGAAGGTGCGGCGGATACGGGAGCTGGTGGCCGAGGCCGCGGCGGGCGGGGCCAAGGTGGTGATCTTCTCCTACTTCCGCGCCGTGCTGGAGACGGTGGGCGCGGCGCTCGGATCCGGCCGGGTCACCGGGCTGCTGAGCGGGTCCACGACGGTGAGTGCGCGGCAGCGGCTGGTGGACGCGTTCACGGCGGCGGAGGGGCATGCCGTGCTGCTGAGCCAGATCCAGGCCGGCGGGGTCGGGCTCAATCTCCAGGCCGCCTCGGTGGTGATCCTGTGCGAGCCGCAGATCAAGCCCACGATGGAGCATCAGGCGGTGGCGCGGGCGCACCGGATGGGGCAGGTGCGGACCGTCCGCGTGCACCGGCTGCTGGTGGCCGACAGCGTGGACCAGCGGATGCTGGAGACGCTGGCCGGCAAGAGCGCGCTGTTCGACGCCTACGCGCGGCGCAGTGAGGTGGCGCGGGCCACCCCGGACGCGCTGGATGTGTCGGAGGGGGAGCTGGCCCGGCGCATCGTGGACGAGGAGCGGGCGCGGCTCAGCACAGGTGGCCCGCCGCCAGGGTGAGGATGTGGTCCGCCGCGGCGGCCTCGGCCGGGTGGTGGGTGGCGTGGACGACGGTGGTGCCGTCCTCGGCCGCGATCCGGGTGAGGGTGTCGGTGATCTGCCGCTGGGCGGCGGCGTCCAGGGCGGCGGTGGGTTCGTCCAGCAGCAGCAGCGGTGAACGCTGCGCCAGGGCCTGGGCGATGAGGGTGCGCTGCCGCTGGCCGCCGGAGAGGCCGCCGAGCTGGCGGTGCGCCAGGTCCTCGATGCCGAGCCGGGTCAGGCAGTCGTCGACCACGGCGCGGTCGGCGCGGGTGAGCCGGCGCCAGGGGCCGCGCTCGGCCCACCGGCCCATGGTGACGGCCTCGCGCACGGTGAGCGGCAGGGCGTCGGGGACGGCGCTGCGCTGGACCACGTAGGCGGGGCGGCAGGGGCGCGCGAAGCGGATGGTGCCGGTGGTCGGGGTGAGCGTGCCGGCCAGCAGGTTCAGCAGGGTGGATTTCCCGGACCCGTTGGGGCCGGTCAGCGCGGTGACCGCACCGGCGGGGAGGGTGGCGCTGATGCCGTGCAGGGCGCGGTGGCCCGGGTAATCGGCGGTGACCTCGTGGAGTGTGACCGGCATGACAGCCCCTAGTAGATGACGATAATCGTTTTCATTATAGAGTGACCCCTCATGGAGTGGTTGCTCGAACCGTTCGCGGTGTCCTTCGTTCAACGGGCGCTGTGGGGCGGGATCCTCGTCTCGCTGATCTGCGCGCTCGCCGGTACCTGGGTGGTGCTGCGCGGCATGGCCTTCCTCGGCGACGCGATGGCGCACGGCATGCTCCCCGGGGTGGCGCTCGCCTCCCTGCTCGGCGGCCCGCTGCTGATCGGGGCGGCGGCCAGCGCCGGGGCGATGGCGCTGGGCGTCACCGCGCTGGGGCGCTCGGCGCGGATCTCCCGGGACACCGGGATCGGGCTGCTGTTCGTCGGCATGCTGTCCCTCGGCGTCATCATCGTGTCGCGCTCGCAGTCCTTCGCGGTGGATCTGACCGGGTTCCTGTTCGGCGACGTGCTCGCGGTCCGGGACGGGGACCTGGTGTTCCTGGCGGTGGCGCTGGCGCTCGCGGCGGCGGTCGCGCTGCTGGGGCACCGTGCCTTCCTGGCCCTGGCCTTCGACCCGCGCAAGGCGCACACGCTCGGGCTGCGGCCGAAAGCCGCGCACGGCGTGCTGGTCGCGCTGGTGACGCTGGCGATCGTCGCCTCCTTCCATGTGGTCGGCACCCTGCTGGTGTTCGGCCTGCTGATCGCCCCGCCGGCCGCCGCCGCGCTGTGGGTGCGGCGGGTCCCGCTGATCATGCTGGGCGCCGCCCTGCTGGGCACCGTGTCGACGGCGGCGGGCCTGGTCATCTCCTGGCACGGCGGTACGGCCGCCGGGGCCACGATCGCCGCCGTGGCCGTGGGGCTGTTCTTCGCCTCCGCCCTGGCCACCCTCCTCACGTCCCAGCTGGAGAAGAAGAGAGTCCATGCGTCCTAGGAATGTCATGATCGCGGCAACATTGCCCGCCCTGCTGCTGGCGGCCGGCTGCGGCACGTCGGACAGCGGCCGGAACAGCACACCGGAGGCCGCGGAAACCGAGGAAAGCACCCCGCACGGCTACATAGAAGGCGCCGAGGAAGCCGCCGAACCCCAGTCCCGGCTGATCCTCGCCGACGCCACCACCGGCGGCATCCACGTGCTCGACCTGATCACCGAAGAGATCACCGAGGTGGGGGAGTTCGCCGACCCGCACGCCCTGCGCGGCGACGGCAGGTACGGCTACCTCACCGGCGCCGACGGCACCGTCCAGGTCGTCGACAGCGGCGCCTGGACCGTCGACCACGGCGACCACGCCCACTACTACCGCGCGGCCGTGGAACTCGGCGAGCGACTCCCGGCCGGCACCGTGCCCTACAAGGAGACCCCGTTCACGGTCGCGGACAACACCGTCAGCGGCCCCGGCGTGGAGGAGACCTGCGCCGACCCTTCCCCAAGCTCTTCGAGCAGGGGATACCCCATGGGCACCGCCGTCACCCGGGCAGGACTGGTGCTCGGCTGCGCGGACGGCGCCCTCCTCGTCAGCGAACAGGAGGACGCCGAGGGCCGGTTCACCGCCGAACGCCTCCCCTACCCCGAGGACACCGCACCCGGCGCCCGCGCCGGGGAGTTCCACCACCGCGCCGGGAGCACCACCCTCGCCGCCCTCGCGGCGGACGGCACCGGCTACTGGCTCCTCGACGTCACCACCGGCGCCTGGCAGTTCACCGCCGACGCCACCGTGACCGCCGTCAACGTGGTCGGCAGCGGCGGCGCCGTCCTCACTCTCACCGACACCGGCGACCTCGTCTCCCGCGACGGCACCGACGGCGAGGAGACCGCCCGCGTCCCGCTGACCGGCGACAGCATCGAAGTCGACAGCAGCCGCGCCTACATCAGCGACACGGAAGGGCAGCGGGTCTTCGAGATCGACTACGCGGACGGTCTGCGCACCGCCCGCACCTTCGATCTCGGCTTCACCCCCTCGCACATGGTGGAGACGGGCCGATGAGGCGGCGCACCGTCATCGGCGCCCTGCTCGGCGCCCTCGCCCTCACCCTCGCCACCACCGGATGCTCCACGGCCGACGACGACCGCGCCGGGATCGTCGTCACCACCAACATCCTCGGCGACATCACCCAGCGGATCGCCGGCGACCAGGCCGAGGTCACCGTCCTCATGGGCGCCGGAACCGACCCGCACTCCTTCGGCATCTCGGCCCGCCAGGCCGCCGGGATCGAAAGCGCCGCGCTCCTGGTCTACAACGGCCTCGGCCTGGAGGAAGGCGTCCTGCGGCACGTCGAGGCCGCCGCCGGATCCGGCACCCCCACCCTGGAGGTCGGCGCGGAGATCGACCCGCTGCCGTACACCTCCGACGCCATGGCCGGCGAACCCGACCCGCACTTCTGGACCGACCCGCAGCGCGTGGCCACCGCCACCGAACGCATCGCGGAGCGGATCATCGCGGACGTACCCGGTGTCGACGCCGACCGCGTCCGCGAGAACAGCGCCGCCTACCTCGCCGAGGTCGGCGAACTCGACGCCTGGATGACGGACGCGTTCGCCGCCCTGCCCGCCGAACGGCGCGCCCTGGTCACCAACCACCACGTCTTCGGCTACCTCGCCGACCGGTACGGGTTCGAAGTGATCGGCGCCGTCATCCCCAGCGGGACGACCCTCGCCTCGCCCTCCGCCGCCGACCTCGAATCGCTGGCCGGCGCCATCCGCGAGGCCGGGGTCCCGGCCGTCTTCGTCGACGCCCAGCAGCCCGACCGGCTGGCCCAGGTGCTCGCCGAGGAGACCGGGCTGCACGTGGACGTCGTCCCCCTGTTCTCGGAATCGCTGAGCGCCCCCGGCGAAGGCGCCGAGACCTATCTGGACCTGATGCGTTCCAACACCCGGGCCATCGTGACCGGCCTGCGGTGACGACAGGAAAGACAAGAGAGAGAAGAGAGATGCGCACCCAGCGAATCACCGGAGGGATATCCCTCCTCGCCGCCTCCGCCCTGGTCCTGACAGCCTGCGGATCGGACGACACCGAGAAGGAGGAGACCCAGCCCAAGGACGAACAGTCCGCACCGGCCCACGAGGTCGCCGAACCGCTGGTCACCACCTACGACGGCGGGCTCCTCGTCCTCGACGGCACCACCCTGGAGGTCATCGAGGACATCCCGCTGGAGGGCTTCAACCGCCTCAACGCCGCCGGGGACGAGCGGCACGTCCTGGTCTCCACCTCGGCCGGCTTCCAGGTTCTGGACGCGGTCGGCGCTCAGTTGACCGACGCCACCTTCGCCGCCGAGAAGCCGGGCCACGTCGTACGGCACGGGGACCGCACCGTGCTGTTCGCCGACGGCACCGGCGAGGTGACCCTGTTCGACCCGCACGAGCTGGGCGGCTCCGGCCTCCCGGCCACCGACACCTACCAGTCGGCCGAGGCCCACCACGGCGTGGCCGTCGAGCTGGAGAGCGGCGGCCTGCTGGTCACCCTCGGCAACGAGGAGACCCGGGTCGGCGCCATGGTCCTCGACGCGGACGGCGAGGAGATCGCCCGCAGCGAGGAGTGCCCCGGCGTGCACGGCGAGGCAGCGGCCAAGGGCGACGTGATCGTCATCGGCTGCGAGGACGGCGTCCTCGTCTACAAGGACGGCTCCTTCACCAAGGTGGACAGTCCCACCGACTACGGCCGGATCGGCAACCAGGCCGGGTCGGAGGAGTCCACCGTCGTCCTCGGCGACTACAAGCAGGACAAGGACGCCGAACTGGAGCGCCCCGAGCAGATCTCCCTCATCGACACCGCGGACGGCTCGCTCACCCTCGTCGACCTCGGCACCAGCTACACCTTCCGCTCGCTGGCCCGCGGCCCGCACGGCGAGGCGCTGGTGCTCGGCACCGACGGGCAGCTCCACGTCATCGACCCGGAGGCGGGCGAGGTCACGGCCTCCATCCCGGTGACCGGCGCCTGGGAGGAGCCGCTGGAGTGGCAGCAGCCGCGCCCCACGGTCTTCGTCCGCGACCACACCGCCTTCGTCACCGAACCGGCGACGAAGGAACTGCACGCCGTCGACATCGAGTCGGGTGAGATCCTCAACTCCGTCACCCTGCCGCAGGTGCCGAACGAGCTGAGCGGAGTGCTCGCCCACTGACGCGCGCCGAAGCGCCCGGGGGTGCGCCCCCGGGCGCTTCCCGCGCGCCGCCGAGCGCCCTGGTGGGCCGGGGAATCCGTGCTGATCATGAGGTGTGACGCAAGATCGCTTGACCTCGAACGCCGAGTACGCCGCCTCCCGGCACGCCGTCTGGATGTGCGCCACCGCCCTGCTGACGGACGACCGGGGGCGGATCCTGCTGGTACGCCCCTCCTACCGCGAGACCTGGCTGCTGCCGGGCGGCGGGGTGGAGGAGCGCGAACTGCCGACCGAAGCCTGCCGCCGCGAGGTGTGGGAGGAGACCGGCCTCACCCGCCCCCCGGGACCCGCGCTCGCGGTGGACCATGTCAGCCCGCGCATCGAAGGACTCCCGGAGGATCTGCCGTTCCCCGGCGAGTTCCACACCGTCTTCGACGGCGGGACGGTCCCGGCCGCCGACGCCGCCCGCATCCGGCTGGCCGAGGGCGAACTGGAGGCTCACGCCTTCCTCGACGCGGCCGAGGCCGCCGACCGGATGGCGGGCCCCGACGCCCGCCGGATGCTCGCCGCGCTGCGCGCCCGGCTCGGCGGCACCGGCACCGTCTACCTCCAGGACGGCCGGCACACCGGGCCGCAGCCCCCGCTGGAACGGCACGGTGTGATCACCCGGGCCGCGCCGGGCCACGACCGCCCCTGGCAGCCCGGCCCGGCGGCCTCGGGCCACCCGCCCGGTACCGAGGTACGGGGCTGGCTGTTCGCCCCCGACGGCCGCGTGGTCCTGCTCGTGGACCCCAAGGAAGGCGTCGTCCTGCTCCCCGGCGGGCCGCTCGAAGCGGCCGACGGCGGCGACCCGGCCCGCGCCCTGACCCGGCTGGCGCACGAGGAGGCCCGGCTCACCACGGGCCCGCCGCTCCCGCTGGCCCGGCGGGCGGCCGCACCGGGGGAGCCCGCGCTGATCACGCTGGCCGGCCGGATCACCGACATCGGCCCGCACGGCCTCGACCCGGCCACCCGGCTCACCCACCACCGGCTGCTGGCCACCCCCCGGCAGGCGGCGGACCTGCTGGGCTGGGGCCCGGCGGCACCGGAGCAGGCCCGGGCGGCGGCCGCCGTCGCCGCCGGACGGTGGGGGCTGCCGCACGCCACGCAGCGGCCGGTGACGGAGGTGGACGACGCATGAGCCACTCCTCCGCCCAGCGCGAGCCCGCGCCCGTCCCCCCGGACCGGCCCCAGCCCCCGCCGCGCCCCGAGCCCCCGCAGCGCCCCGACCACCCCCAGCCGCCCGCGCCCCCCGATCCGCCCGTCCCGCCCGAACACCCCACCCCGCCCCCGCCGCAGCCCGCCCCCGAGCCGCCCGCCCAGCAGAAGTCCGAGCAACTGCTGTTCGGCGGGCCCCTGCTGTACGACCGGGCCTGGTCCAGCCACGAGGGCGCGGCGGCCCGGCTCACCCTGGGCCAGATGCTCGCCTCCCTGCCCGCGCTGGTGGCCACCTCCGTCCGGCTGGCCCGGGCCGCCGACCCGGCCGCCCTGCGCATGGTGGCGGGCGCGGAGATCGGGCGCGGTCTGGCCCAGGCCGTCGGGCTGGTCGCGGTCAACGCCGTGCTCGCCGCGATCCTCGCGGACGGCCAGCCCGCCGAGCGGCTGCGCGCCGCGCTCCCGGCCCTGGCCGTCGTGGCGGCCGTGGGTGTGGCCTCCGCCCTGCTCACCGCCGCCTCCACCTACGGTTCGGGACGGCTGCGGCCCAAGGTGGAACGGGTCGCCACCGAGCGCTATCTGGAGCACGCCGCCCGGGTGGAGCTGGCCGCCATGGAGGACGACCGGTTCCACCGGCTGCTGGACACCGCCCAGTACGGGGCGTCGGCCGCCCGCAGCATGATCGGCTACTGCCTGAACGCGGTCACCGGACTGTTCTCGCTGATCGCGGCGGCCGGGGTGCTGACGGTGCTGCACCCGGTGCTGCTGCCGCTGCTGGTCCTGATGACCCTGCCCAGCATGTGGAGCACGCTGGTGACGACCCGCCGCCGGTACGCCTCGTACCGGGTGTGGGTCCAGCACACCCGGGCCGGGCATCTGCTCAGCGGCGAACTCACCCGGCCCGAGCCCGCGCCCGAGATCCGGGTGCACCAGGTGGGGCCGTTCCTGCGCAAGCACTTCCGCCACATGTCGGAGAGCGCCGAGGGCGAACAGACCCGGCTGGCGCGGCTGGACGCCCGCACCGGCCTGTGGGCCGCCGGCTGGACCGGCCTCGCGGGCTTCCTCACCTACAGCACGCTCGGCGCGCTGGCCTGGACCGGCGCGGTCGCGATGTCGGTGGCGGGCACGGCGGTGCTGGCGATCCGTACCGGCGCGGGCAGTCTGGGCGGTCTGGTCGGCGCCATCAACCAGCTGTACGACGAGTCGCTGTTCGTCGCCGATCTCGACCGGCTGTGCAGCGAGGCCGACAACTGGGCGATCCCGGAGGGCGGGCAGCCGCTGCCCGCCCGGATCGGGGAGATCCGGTTCGACCGGGTCTCCTTCGGCTACCCGGCCGCCCCGGAGGCCGCGGCGCCCCGGCTCGCGCTGGACGGGGTCAGCCTGACCATCCCCGGCGGCCGGATCACGGCCCTGGTCGGGGAGAACGGCTCGGGCAAGACCACCCTGGTGAAGCTGCTGGCCGGGCTGTATCTGCCCGGCTCCGGCACGGTGCGGTTCGGCGGGGTCACCACGGCGGACGCCGACCGGCAGGACCTGTTCTCCCGGATCGCCATGGTGGCGCAGGACTTCAACCGCTGGCGGTTCACCGCCCGGATCAACATCGCCATCGGCGCGCCCAACGACCCGGTGGAGGAACGGCGCGTCACCTCCGCCGCCACGGCCGCCGGCGCCGACCAGGTGATCGCCGGGCTGCCGCGCGGCCTGGACACGCTGCTGGCACGCGGGTTCCAGGGCGGGCACCAGCTCAGCGGCGGGCAGTGGCAGCGGCTCGGGATCGCCCGGGCCCGCTACCGGGACGCCGAGATCCTGATCGTGGACGAGCCGACCGCGGCGCTGGACGCCAAGGAGGAGGCCCGGGTCTTCGCGCAGATCAGAGAGCTGGCGGCGGCCGGGCAGACCGTCATCCTCATCACCCACCGGATGGCGTCGGTGCGCCACGCCGACCTGGTGCATGTGCTGCACGAGGGGCGGCTGGTGGAGTCCGGCTCCCCGGACGAACTGCTGGCGCGCGACGGCGGCCGGTTCCGGGAGCTGTACGAGATCCAGGCGGCCCAGTTCGTCCGGACGGGCTGACCCCGGCCGCGCCGGGGGCCGGCCCGGGTGGCCGAGAAGGCGCTCTGGCGGGCGGCGGCGCGTACCTCCCACACTGGCGCGCCATGGGCGGAAAGCGGCAGAAGCAGCGGAATCAGGGGAAGCAGGCGAAGCAGGGGAGGCGGAACGAGCGGCGCGCCCGGTGGGGTGCCGCGGGGCTGGTGGCCGTGGTGGCGGTGGTGGTCTTCTGGCCGTACGCGCTGCTGGTGCCCGGCGCCGCGCTGCTCGGGGCGGGCGGCTGGTGGCTGTGGCGGCGGGACCGGCGGGCGCGGGCGGCCGACCGGGAGTTCCGCGAGGCGGACCGGCGGGCGCGGGCGCGGGCCACGGTGGCGGCGCTGGACGTGCTGAGCTGGCGGGAGTTCGAGGAGCACGTGGCCTGGCTGTGCCGGCGGGACGGCTGCGGGCAGGTGGAGGTCACGGGGCGGGCCGGCGACCTGGGCGCGGATGTGACGGCGCTGCTGCCGGACGGGCGCCGGATGGTGGTGCAGTGCAAGCAGTACCGGGCGGACCGGTCGGTGGGCAGCGCGGACATGCAGCGGTTCCTCGGCACGGTGTACCAGCACCACCGGGCGGATCTGGCGGTGTTCGTGACCACGGCGCGCACCTTCACCAAGCCGGCGCTCGAACTGGCGACCCAGCAGCGGGTTCTGGCCATTCACCGGGACTATCTGGGGCTGTGGAACAGCGGCACCCCGCTGCTGGAGCTGATCCCGGTGAACGGGGCGGGGCAGGGCCGGCGTGAACGGCGCGCCGATGGGTAGTGAGGGGGCGAAGGGGGAGGTTTCTCATGGTCGATCCGCTGTCGCTGGCGGCCATCACCGCGGCGGTCTCGGCCGCGGCGGGGGCGATCGGTACCGAGGCGGGCGCCCGGAGCTGGGCGGTGCTCACCCGGCTGGGGCGGCGGGCGCTGGGCCGGGGCGAGGACCCGGAGCCCGGGCCGGACGCGGTGCCGGAGCCGGTGCCCGGCGGGCGGCCCGATGACACCGCCGTCAGCCAGCTCGCGGCCGTCGTCTACGCCCGCGCGGTGCAGGACGCGGCCTTCGCCGCCGAGCTGCGCGCGTGGATGCGGGAGAGCGAGGCGGCGCGCGGGGCGTCCGGCGGGGTGACGGTCACCAATGTGGTCAAGGGGAACGCCCGGGTGGAGAACCTGATCCAGGCGAACGAGGTCACCTGGCACTCCGGCCGCTGACCGGCCACGTTCGCTCAGGGCGAACGCTCCTCCTCCCCGGCGGCCGGCCAGTGGCGCAGCAGCGCGTCGAGGGAGTCCAGGATCCGGGTCCAGGTCTGCTGGGTGTCGGGCGCGCTGTGCGCGAAGCCGCCGCCCAGCTCCAGCCCGACATAGCCGTTGAAGACGCTGCCCAGCAGGCGGACGGCGTGGGTGCGGTCCGGCTCGGCCAGGTCGTAGCCGCGCAGGACGGCCCGGGCCAGCTCCGCGTGGCGCACCCCGGCGCTGGCCGCGGCCGTCTCGGGGTCGAGCCGCAGCTGGGCGGCGGCGTAGCGCCCCGGGTGCTGGTGCGCGTAGTCGCGGTAGACGTCGCCGAGGGCGGCCAGCGCGTCGCGGCCCGACCGTCCGGCGAGCGCGGCGGCGGCCCGGTCGGCCATCTCCTCCAGGGCGAGCAGCGCGATCCGGGTGCGCAGTTCCTGGGAGTTCTTGAGGTGGGAGTAGAGGCTGGCGACCTTGACGCCGAACCGCCGGGCCAGCGCGGAGAGGGTCACCGCGTCGAATCCGGCCTCGTCGGCCAGCTCCGCGCCCGCCCGCACCACCCGTTCGGTGGTCAGTCCCGCCCGCGCCATGATCGACCCGCCTCCTGTGTTCCTCCAGGCCATTGCCTGATCGCATTAAACATTTGCCTAAAGTCTTTAGGCAACTTAGCCTCGCCCCTATGAAGCCACTGACCGAACAGGAGATCCGCGCCGCCTTTGTGAACTGCTCCAAGGGCGAGACCAAGCGACTGTATGTCCCGCAGGACCTGGCCGACCGCCCCTGGGACGACCTCGACTACCTCGGCTGGCGGGACCCCCAGTCCCCGGGCCGCGCCTACCTCGTCGCCGCGCCCACCGGCCGCCCGCAGGCCGTCGCCCTGCGCAGCCCGGGCCCGGCCGCCGGGCTCCAGCGCCGCAGCATGTGCTCCATCTGCCTGACCACCCGCTCCGGCGGCGTCGTGCTGATGGTCGCCCCGCGCGCCGGCAAGGCCGGCAAGCAGGGCGACTCGGTGGGCAGCTACCTCTGCGGCGACCTCGACTGCTCGCTCTACGTGCGCGGCAAGAAGGACACCGCCGACGGAGCCCGCGTGTACGAGACCCTCACCGTCGAGGAGAAGATCGAGCGGACGACCGCCAACCTCGCCGCGTTCCTCGCCAAGGTCACCGTCTGACCCGGACGCCGCTCAGGCGCCGTCCCGCCCCGCCGCGTCCCCCTCCGTCACCAGCACGGACAGCCGGGCCGGCGCGTGGCTGCGGAACGTCGTACGCCACACCGCCGCCTCGCCGTCCGCGAGCCGCAGCGCCGGGAAGCGCTCCAGCAGCGTGCCGAGCGCGATCCGGATCTGCAGCCTGGCCAGCGGCGCGCCCAGGCAGTAGTGCAGCCCCTGGCCCAGCGCCAGGTGCGTCATGTCGGCCCGGCGCGGGTCGAACCGGTCGGGCTCCGGGTAGCGCGCCGGATCGCGGTGGGCCGCGGCCAGCGCCAGCAGGACGGTCTCGCCGCGCGGGATGACCGTGCCGCCCACCTCGATGTCCTCGACCGGGAAGCGGCGGATGGCCGTCACATTGGGGTGCACGTAGCGCAGCAGTTCCTCCACCGCCGCCGGGAGCAGCGCCGCGGGGTCCGCGCGCACGGCGGCCAGCTGCCCGGGATGGGTCAGCAGGGTGTGCACGCCGCCGGAGATCAGATGGGTGACGTTCTCGATACCGGCGCCGACGATCAGGAAGGCGAGCGAGACCAGTTCGCTCTCGGACAGCCGGTCGCCCTCGTCCCGGGCGGCTATCAGCCCGGAGAGCAGGTCCCCACCGGGCGCGGCGCGCCGTCCGGCGATCAGCTCGCGCATGAACGCGGCGATGGCGTCCACCGAGGCGCGCGCCGCGTCCGGGGTGCGGGCGGAGATCACCGAGCCGATCAGCGCCGCGAACGGCCGCCGGCTCTCGGCGGGCAGCCCGAACAGGTCGCCGATGACGGTCATCGGCAGCGGCCCGGCGTACGCGCGCACCAGGTCCACCGGCCCGGACCGCCCGGCGGCGGCCACCCCGTCCGCCAGCCGCCCGGCCGCCTCCTCGATCCGGGGCCGCAGCTCCTCGACCCGGCGCGGGGTGAACGCCTGCGACACCAGGCGGCGCAGCCGCAGATGGTCGGGGCCGTCCATGTTGAGGAGATGGGTGTCCAGCTCGGGCGGCAGCGAGAAGCCCCGGTAGCCGGTGGAGGAGTGCCTCTTGTCCAGCGACAGCCGCGGATCGCCCAGCCAGGCCCGGACGTCCGCCTCCCGGGTGACCACCCAGGCGCTGGTGCCCTCCGGCAGGGTCACCCGTACGACAGGGGTGTCCTCGCGCAGCCGCGCGAGGACACCGTACGGGTCGGCGGCGAACACCTCGGGATCGAAGGGCGGCGGGGACTGAGCGAGCGTCATGTCCCCAGCCTAGGACGGGAGTACGTCACCGGGTACGGGCGTTGTACTCCTCGGCCGCCGCGGCGACGTCGACCGCGAACGTGCCCTGGGTGACGGACGTCGCGCCGCCGTCGACCGGGATCACCGCGCCCGTCACGAACTGGGCCAGGTCGCTGCCCAGGAACACCGCCACCCGCGCGATGTCGTCGCCCGTGCCGACCCGGCCCAGCGGCTGGCTGCCGCCGAGGCGTTCGGCGAGGAAGGAGGTGAACTCCACGGCCTCCGTCATCGGTACGCCGAAGCTGCGGGCCATGATCGGCGTCATGATGATGCCCGGCGCGATCGCGTTGGAGCGGATGCCGAGCGGGGCGAGTTCCGCGACGGCCTGGTGGACGACACCGACCACCGCGTGCTTGGCGACGGTGTAGCCGGCCGCGCTCCAGCCGCCCTGGAGGGCGGCGGCGCTCGCGGTGCTGATGATGGCGCCGGGGCCGTCCTGCGCCTGGAACTGGCGGGCGGCGTACTTGTGGCCGAGGATCACCGACCGGGTGAGCAGGTCGAGGGTGCGGGTGAAGCCCTCCGCGCCGATCTCGGTGATGGGGGAGGGGTCGCCCTGGGCACCGGCGTTGTTGAACATGATGTCCAGCCGGCCGAAGTGCCCGGCGGTGCGGGCCACCACGTTCTCGATGGCGGCCTCGTCGGTGACATCGGTGCGGACGTACAGGGCCCTCTCGCCCAGGCGCCGGGCGAGTGCCTCGCCGGCGTCGTCCTGGATGTCGGCGATGGTGACCTTGGCGCCCTCGGCGACGTAGCGCTCGACGGTCGCCTCGCCGATGCCGCTGCTGCCGCCGGTGACGATGGCGACCTTGTTCTCCAGGAGAGCTGACATGGTGGTACCTGGCTTTCGTGCGGTGCGGGTGATACCCGGGGTACGGGGCCGTACGGGGAGGGGACGGGCTCGGCGCGCGCCGTCAGCGCAGGTCGCCGAGCGCGCCCGCCGCGAAGGCGTCGATGTGGGCCAGGAATAACGGCTCCGGGTCCCGCCCGGTCCGCGCCATCTCCTCCAGGGCCAGCCGGGTGGCGGAGGCCACCGCGGCGGCGGCCGTCCGGGTGACGACGGCGTCCGCCGGCAGGCCGAGCCGGGGCGCCAGCACCTCGGCGAGCGTGATCTCCCCGTGGTGCACGGCCCGCAGGAAGACCGACCACATGCCCGGATCGGCGAAGACCAGCGGGAACAGGGCCCGGGTGCGCGCCGCGTGCGCCCCGCCGAGCATGGCCCGGAAGCCGTCCCGCAGCACGGTGCGCGGCGCACCGGGCCCGGCGGTGCGCACATGGGTGTTGAAGGTGTCGGTGGTCCAGTCGAAGACCGGCTGCACCGTGTCGGCCTTGGTGGGGAAGTAGCGGTGGAAGGAACGCGCCGAGATGCCGATGGCCGTGGTGATCTCGGCGACGGTCAGGGCGGTGGTACCGCGGCTGATGTACAGCTCGCAGCACCGCTCGGACGCCCTCATCGCGGCGTCGTCCCTGACGCGTCCCATGCTCCGCACCCTACGCCCGGCTGGCAGAATCTGCCAGGGTTGGCCCGGAGGGCGCCCCGGGCCGCCCGTTCCGCAGCCGGTACGGGGCCGGGCCGCCGGCTGCGGAACGGAGAGTTACGGTGCGAGCTCGGGCTCCGTCCTGGGCGCCGCGCCCGGCCCCGGCGCCCCGGGCGGTGCCGGATCCGTCTCCGGCTCCGGCTCCGGCAGCGTGTACGTCCGCAGCGGGCGGTTCACCACCGCCACCACCGCGACCGCGGCCGCCCCGGCCAGACCGCCCGTCACCAGCGCCACCGGCGCCGAGGTGAGCGAGGCGACCAGACCGCCCCGGAAGTTGCCCGCCTCGGGCCCGGCCATGCCGATGATGTGCTCGACGGACGACACCCGGCCCCGGTACCGGTCCGGCGTCTCCCACTGCACCAGCGCGCCCCGGGTGACCACCGAGATGGTGTCCGCGCCGCCCGCCACCGCCAGCGCGCCGAGCGCCAGCCACAGCGGCCCGGCCAGCCCGAAGACGGCCAGGGCGAGACCCCACACCAGCGCCGCCGTCAGCTGGACGGCCCCGGCCCGGCGCAGCCGGGTCACCGTGCCCGAGAACAGCCCCGCCGTGATCCCGCCCACCGCCACGGCGGACAGGAAGAGGCCGAGGGTGCGCGGATCCCCGTCGAACCGCGCCTCGTTGACCAGCGGGAACAGTGAGACCGGCATGGCCAGCAGGGTCGCGGACAGATCGGTGGCGAAGGACCCCCACAGGGTCGGCCGGCGCAGGACGAACCCCCAGCCGCCGCGCTCCGGCCGCCGCTTCCGCCCACCGGACGCGCCGGCCGAAGCGCCGTCGGCCGCCGGACGGTCCCCGCCCACCACCGGCATCGGCGGCAGCCGGAAGGTGACGGCCAGTGAGACGACGAGGGCGGCGGCCTGGCACCCGTACGCCGCCGGGAAGTCCCACCGGGCCAGCAGCAGTCCGGCCAGCGCCGGGCCGGCCAGCATCGAGACCTGGAAGGCCATGCCCTGGAGCGCGAGCCCCGCCGCCAGCTGATCGGACGGCAGCAGCCGCACCGGGAACGTACGCCGGGCGGGCGCCCCCAGCGCGCTCGCCCCGGAGGCCGCCCCGACCAGGGCCAGGAGCAGCAGCACCGACGTGTTGCCGGCCACCGCCTGCCCCAGCAGCGCCAGCGCGGCGAGCAGGTGCGCCGCCGTGGTGACGCGGACCAGCGTCCTGCGGTCCAGCGCGTCGGCGAGCGAGCCGCCGGCCAGTCCGCAGACCAGTGCGGGCCCGGCGCCGGCCAGGCCGATCGCCCCGGTCCACAGCGGACTGCGGGTCAGCTCCCACACCTGGGCGAGGACGGCGACGGTGGCGATCTGGTGGCCCGCGGAGCCGAGCGAGGCGCCGATCCACAGGGCGCGGAAGGGTCGGCTGGTGCGCAGCGGACGCAGATCGAGGAACCGTATCCGCCCGCTCACGGCGACGGCTCGTCGAGGTGGTCGAGGTGGTCGAGGATGCGGTCCTTCATGGAGCGCCGCTCCAGCGCGCGGGCCAGGGCGGCGGCCGCCTCGCTCAGCGGGTGCGGCAGTTCGTCGTCCAGTTCGGCGACCACCGCCTTGGTGGCGCGCCACTCCGCCTCCAGGAACGGCACCAGGGCGCGCCCGCGTTCGGTGAGGGTGATCCGGCGGGTCCTGGCGTCCTCGTCGCCCGGCGCGGAGTCGATCAGGCCCTCGCGGCGCATGGCGGTGAGGGTCTGGCTGAGCGCCGAGTGCGAGCGGTCCAGGGAGGCGGCCAGTTCGCGGATGGTGAGCGGTCCGGTGTGCGCGAGCCGGATCAGCGGATAGGCGAAGCGCGGCCGCACCCCGTGGATGCCGCGCAGCGCGTACACCTCGCCGATCTCGTCGTCCATGGCGCGGAAGAGCTGGTGCAGCGGTACCCAGCGGTCCGGTTCCGCGGTCGGGTCGTCGCCGGGCGGGGGAGGGGAGGAAGATGTCACAGCGCTAATGTAACAGTGCTTGTGCATCGGAGGGCCAGACCCCGCGCCCCGTCTCCCCGGCGCCGGCCGCCGCCCGTCCAGCAGCCGCACCCGGCCCCTCCCCGTTAGGATCCAGCGGGAATGGACGGGTAGGGAAAGGCAGGTGCACGCCATGAAGTACCGCAGCATCGGAGCGGTGGAGGTCTACGAGATCGGGCTCGGCGCGATGCCGATGTCGATCGAGGGACGCCCCGACGACGAGAGCCGGTCGATCGCCACGATCCACGCCGCGCTGGACGCGGGCGTCACGCTCATCGACACCGCCGACGCCTACTCCCTGGGCGACGCGGACGACGCGGGCCACAACGAATCGCTCATCGCCCGGGCCCTGGCCGGGCATCCGCGCCGCGACGAGGTGCTGGTCGCCACCAAGGGCGGGCACACCCGGCCCGGCGGCGGTGAGTGGGGGCTGAACGGCTCCCCCGCGTATCTGCGCCGCGCCTGCGAGGCGTCGCTGCGCCGGCTCGGCGTGGAGGCCATCGGCCTCTACCAGTTCCACCGGCCGGATCCGTCCGTGCCGTACGCCGAGTCGATCGGCGCGCTCGCCGATCTGCTGGACGAGGGCAAGATCCGGATGGCCGGCATCTCGAACGCCGACCCGGAGCAGATCGAGCAGGCCAACGCCATCCTGGGCGGACGGCTGATGGCGGTGCAGAACCAGTTCTCACCCGCCTTCCGCTCCAGCGAACCGGAACTCGACCTGTGCACGGAACTGGGCATCGCGTTCCTGCCGTGGAGCCCGCTGGGCGGCATCGCCCGGGCGGGGGAACTCGGCTCGCGCTTCGCCCCGTTCGCCCGGATCGCCCGCGACCGCGGGGTGAGCCCGCAGCAGGTGTGCCTGGCCTGGATGCTGGCGAAGTCCCCGGTGGTCATCCCGATCCCCGGCGCCAGCCGCCCGGAGACCATCACCGACTCGGCGGCGGCCTCCGGACTGCGGCTGACCGAGGACGAACTGGCCCAGCTCGACTGACGGGCCGCACGGCCCGCCGCACACGAACGACGACCCACTGGAGCTGAGCACCCCTCATGCGACTGATGCGCATAGGCGAACCGGGGCACGAGCGCCCCGTCCTGGCCGCCGCCGACGGCACCCGTCACTACGACCTGCGCGGCGTCACGGCCGACATCGACGGTGCCTTCCTGGCCGAGCTGACCCGGGACCCCTCCGTCGTCCCCGACCCGTCCGCCCTGCCCGAGACCGTCATCGAGGGGGAACGGATCGGCGCCCCGGTCGCCCGCCCCTCGGCGGTGCTGTGCATCGGGCAGAACTACGCGGCGCACGCCGCCGAGTCCGGCGCCGAGCCGCCGGAGTGGCCGATCCTCTTCTACAAGTCGCCCAACACGGTCGTCGGCCCCTACGACGAGGTGTTCATCCCGCGCGGCTCGCGGACCACCGACTGGGAGGTCGAACTGGCCGTGGTCATCGGCCGGCGCGCCCGCTACCTCGCCGGCCCGGACGACGCCCTCGCGCACATCGCGGGCTACACCATCGCCAACGACGTCTCGGAGCGCACGTACCAGCGCGAGGAGTCCGGCGGGCAGTGGTCCAAGGGCAAGAGCTGCGAGACCTTCAACCCGCTGGGCCCGGTGCTGGTCACCCCCGACGAGGTGCCCGACCCGCAGAACCTCACGCTGCGCTCGTGGGTCAACGGCGAGCCCCGGCAGGATTCGAACACCTCCGACATGATCTTCTCGGTGGCCCATCTGGTGCACCATCTGTCGCAGTACCTGGTGCTGGAGCCGGGCGACGTGATCAACACCGGCACGCCGCAGGGTGTCGCCATGTCCGGCCGGTTCCCCTACCTGGCAGCCGGCGATGTGATGGAACTGGAGATCGCGGGGCTGGGACGGCAGCGCAGCCCGCTGCGGCCCGCGCCGTCATCGTGATGGCCGTCACCCGTTAGGGTGAGGAATCCCCGAACGCCGCCCGATTTGAACGATCTTGGCGGGATTCCTGGGGGGAAGCGCGACGTGACGCCTGGTTAGGTTGGGCGCCATGGCTTCCCCCCACGTGATCAAAGTCCGCTTCGACGGCGGACCCCGTCACGGCCGGACGATCGATCTCGTCATCACCGGCCATCTCCCCCTGATGCTCTCCGGCCAGCCGGGCAGTACCGGCCTGTACGAACTGCGCTCCACGGAGGGCCGCGGCACCCGCTACACCTGGATCGACGAGCTGCCGGTGCGCAGGTAGGGCGCGGGCGGCGTACGGACCCCACCGGGCCCGGCCGCCGGCCCGCCACCTGCCGACCCGGCATCCGCCCGCCGGCGCCCCCGGTCAGCGGCCCAGCGCCCGGTAGCGGCGCAGCGCCGCCGGTACGGCCAGGGCGAGCAGGACGAGCGGCCACAGCACGGCGAGCAGTACGGGGTGCGCGGCCGGCCAGGAGGTGCCCTGCCAGGCGGGGTTGCCGAACAACTCGCGGACCGCGCCCGCCGTGGCCGACATCGGGTTCCACTCGGCGATCGCGCCGAGCCACCCCGGCATGGTGGCGGGCGAGGTGAAGGCGCTGGAGAGGAAGCCCACCGGCCACACCAGCACCTGGACGGTCTGCACCATCTCCGGCCGTCCCGCGACCAGGCCGAGCCAGATCCCGGCCCACAGCATCGCGAACCGCAGCAGGAGCAGCAGCCCCACCGCGGCCAGCGCCTCGGCCGCGCCGCCGTGCCAGCGCCAGCCGATGGCCAGCCCGGCGCCGAGCATCACCAGCAGTCCGGCCGCCGAGCTGAGCATGTCGAGCAGACTGCGGCCGATCAGGAAGGACGAGGGCGCGATCGGCATCGACCGGAACCGGTCGAGCACCCCTGTGTCGATGTCCTGGGTGAGCGCGACCATGGTGCTCTCCAGGCCGAACGCCATGGTGAGCGCCAGCATCCCGGGGACCAGGAACTCCTGGTAGTCCCCGCCGCCCGGTACGGCCATGCCGCCGCCGATGAGGTAGGCGAACATCACCAGCAGCATCACCGGGAAGACCAGGGCGGTGGCGAACTGGCCGGGCTGCCGCGCCCAGTGGGCGAGCCCCCGGCGGGTCATGGTCAGCGAGTCGGTCCACACACGGGTGTACGGGGTCATGCGGGCGTCTCCGTTTCCGTTTCCGCCGGGCCGGGGCGGTCCGCCGGATCCGCCGGTCCGGTGCCGTCCCCGGTGAGGGCGAGGAAGACCTCGTCGAGGGTGGGGCGGCGCAGGGCGATGTCCTGGGCGTCGACGTCGGCCGCCGTCAGGGCGGTGACGGTCGCGGTCAGCGCCGCCATCCGGTCGGGCGCGGCCCGGCTGACCAGCCGGCGGTCGGCGTCGGTCACCGTTCCGCCGACGGCCGCCGCCGCCTGGTCCAGCTGGGCGGGGTCCCGCACCACGATGTCGACGCGGTCGGTGCCGGCCCGGGTCTTGAGCGCGTCGGCGGTGCCGTCCGCGATGCACCGGCCCCGGTCGATCACCGAGATCCGGTGGGCGAGCTGGTCGGCCTCCTCCAGGTACTGGGTGGTGAGCAGCACGGTGGTGCCGGTGGCGGCGAGCCGGCGGACCGCCTGCCAGACCTCGGCCCGGCCGCGCGGGTCGAGGCCGGTGGTGGGCTCGTCCAGGAACAGCACCCGCGGGTGGGTGATGAGGGAGGCGGCGAGGTCGAGGCGGCGGCGCATGCCGCCGCTGTAGGCGCGGACCGGGCGGTCGCCGGTGTCCTCCAGGGAGAACTCGGCGAGCAGTTCGCCGGCCCGGCGGGCGGCGCCGGGGCCGCCGAGGTGGTGGAGGCGGCCGAACAGTTCCAGGTTCTGCCGCCCGCTGAGCCCTTCGTCGAGCGCGGCGTGCTGGCCCACCAGGCCGATCCGGCGCCGCACCGCGTCGGGGGCGCGGGCGGCGTCGTGGCCGGCCACCTCCGCCAGGCCGCTGGTGGGCCGGAGCAGGGTGGTGAGGATCCGGACGGCGGTGGTCTTGCCGGCTCCGTTGGGTCCGAGCACGGCGTGCACCGTGCCCTCGGCGACGGTGAGGTCCAGCCCGTCGAGGGCCCGGTGGGTGCCGAAGGTTCTGACGAGGTCGCGGACTCTGATCATCTGCCTCACTCTTCAAGTTTGATTAGTGGCGGGCTCGCCGAGGGTAGGGCAGCCGCACCGACTAGTCAAACTTGAGGAGTCGCCCGGCAATGAGAGACTGCGCACAGAGACACCCCGGACGATTGCCGCGACAGGAGGGCGTGTGATGTCGGTCATCCGGCTGCTGGTGCTGGGCTCGGTCCGCCAGCACGGGCGGGCCCACGGGTACCAGGTGCTCAGCGATCTGGAGTTCTGGGGTGCCCACGAGTGGTCCAACGCCAAGCCGGGCTCGGTCTACCACGCGCTGAAGACCATGGCGAAACAGGGCCTGCTCCTCGCGCACGAGGCCGCCCCGTCTCCGGCCGGGGGCCCGCCGCGCACCGAGTACGAGGTGACGGCCGCGGGCGACGAGGTGTTCTTCGAGCTGCTGCGGCACGCGCTGCGCGCCCACGACGAGCGGATCGACGTCCTGACCGCCGGGGTCGGCTTCCTGGTCGATCTGCCGCGCGCCGAGGCCCTCGCCCTGCTGCGGGAGCGGGTGGCCGCCCTGGAGGGGTGGCGTACGGAGGTGCGCAAGCACTGGAGCCCGCCGGACGACACCCCCGAACAGTGGGGGCACATCGGCGAGATCATGCGGCTGTGGGTGCATACCTCCTCGTCCGACGAGGAGTGGACGCGCGGACTGATCGCGCGCGTGGAGGCGGGCGCGTACGTCTTCGCCGGCGAGGGCGAGCGGCAGCAGGACGTTCTCCCGCCCGGGGTGCCGAACCCGTACGCGAAGGGGGACTGAGCCCTCAGCCCCCGCCGCCCAGCAGGGTGTGCCACAGCCGGCTCAGCAGCTCGCGCGACTCGGCGGGCGGCAGCGCGGCGTCCGAGAGCCGGTCGAGGACGGCCTGGTACGAGGCCACGTCCTCCCGCTTGTCCAGGTACAGCGCGCCGGTGAGCTGCTCGACGTACGCCACGTCCGACAACTCGCGCTCGGCGAACCGCAGCACCGTGAACGCGCCGCTCTCCGCGACGTGCCCGCCGTGCGCGAACGGCACCACCTGGAGCCTGATGTGCGGCAGTTCGGAGAACTCCAGCAGCAGCTTGATCTGGTCCGCCATGACCTGCCGGCCGCCGTAGCCGCGGTGCAGGGCGGCCTCGTCCAGGACGCAGTGCAACTGCGGCGCCTGCTCGCTGAAGAGCAGCTTCTGGCGCTGCATGCGCAGTTCGACCCGGCGCTCGATCTCGGCGCGCGGCGGGCCGCCCCGGTGGCCGCTGATGATGACCGCCTCGGCGTACGCCTCGGTCTGGAGCAGGCCGTGCACGAACTGCACCTCGTAGGTGGCGATCCGCGCGGCCGCCGCCTCCAGGCCGACGTAGGTCTGGAACCAGCCCGGCAGCACGTCGTTGTAGCTGTGCCACCAGCCGGCGTGGCCGGAGGAACGCGCGAGGCCGAGCAGCGATTCGCGCTCGGCCTCGTCGACCACCCCGTACAGCGTCAGCAGATCGGCCACGTCCCGCTGCTTGAAGCTGACCCGCCCCAGTTCCATCCGGCTGATCTTGGACTCGGAGGCGCGGATCGAGTATCCGGCGGCTTCCCTGGTGACCCCTCGGGACTCGCGCAGCCTGCGCAGCTGTGAACCCAGCAGGATCCGGCGGACCATCGAGCCGCTGTCGTCTCGCTCGGCCATGGGCATGCTGGCGGCGCCCCCTGTGCTGTGCGGCCTGGTAGTGGTGGTGGTGGTCGGTGCGGTCATGCGGTCAGCCCTCCACGTCGGACTGGGTGAAGTCTGCCATCTTCGGGCTTCATTCGGTGGTGGGTTGATTACAGTCAATCGATTTTTGAACATGCACGTGCATCTGCCCTTGCATTCGAAGGGGGCGTTGGGAAGCATGAGGACCACGCGCTGGGAACCGGTGCGTCTGTACGAGCCTGCCCGGACCGCCGCCGCCGTGAGAGCCAGGAGTGCCGCATGGGGAACGACACGACGCCCGTGCTCGACGTGTCAGGGCCCTCGCTCCCCGCCCTCGGCGCCCGCTCCGTGGCCGGAACCGCCACCCTCGGCCTGCCGGACCGGCCGGAATCCGTCCGCAGCGCCCGTGACTTCACCCGCAGCACGCTGAGCTTCTGGCGGCTGGGCGACCAGTACGACGCCGTGTCGCTCGTCGTCTCCGAACTGGTCACCAACGCCCTGCGGTACGGGCGGCCCGCGGTCGAACTGGAGCTGGCGCGCGGCAGTCACCGGCTGGTCTGCGCGGTGCACGACGCCAGTTCCCGGGCGCCGCGGCTCGGCGAGCCGGACGAGAACGCCGAATCGGGGCGCGGGCTGCATCTGGTCGAGTGCTTCAGCGACGGCTGGGGCTGGCGTCATCAGACCGAGAGCGGCGGCAAAGTGGTCTGGGCGGTCTTCCGCATCTGACAGAGTCCTGCGCATGACCATGCTGAGGATGATTGTCGTACTGGGGGTGCTGGTCGCGGGGTTCGCCGTGACCGGCTGTTCCGGTGGCGGGGACGACAGGTGCGAGACCGAGGACGTCGGCTCGGTCGCCGCACCGCAGCGCTCCTCCGGCGGCTCGGGAGGCGGCGGCCGGGGCGGAGGCCGCTACCGGCCCGGCGGGAGCAGCACCTCGGGCGGCGGCGGGGGCGGCAGCGCACGGCAGGACTGCCCCGACCCCACGCCCCGCGCCACCCCCGCGCCCACGCTCCTGCCCACCGTCCCGGCGCCCGCCCGGTAGGAAATCGCTGGTCGGACCGTCCGCGCCTGTGCCAGGGTCGCCGGATGCACGCCTCACGCCGCGCCCTGGCACGCTGGCAGTTCGACCTGACCTGGTCCCTGTTCACCTACCACCTGGAGCGCCTGGAACCCGGCGACTTCCTGTGGCAGCCGGCCGGTGCCGACCCCTGCTGGACCGTACGCCCGGACGGCACCGGCCGCTGGATCGCGGACTGGCCCGCGGACGGCACCGAGCCCGATCCGGTCCCGCTGCCCACCATCGGCTGGCTGACCTGGCACATCGACTGGTGGTGGAGCGTCGCCCTCGACCATGTGCACGGCCGCCCGCCCCGGGACCGTACCGACATCAGCTGGCCGGGCGGAGGGCCGGCCGCCGTCGCCCGGCTGCGCGCGCACCACGACGCGTGGCTGGCCTACCTCGACGGCCTCACCGACGAGGACCTGGACGCCACGGCCCGGTACCCCGCGGACGACCCGGAGCACACGGTGGCGCATCTGCTCGCCTGGCTGAACGCCGAACTGATGAAGAACGCCGCCGAGATCGGCCAGCTCCGCATGCTGCGCGCCGTCTCCCCGGCCTGAATCCGTCCCTCCGATAGGATCACCGGAGCAGATGTTCTCGGGGGGAGACACATGGCGGAAACCGCCGATGGCGACGGCCGCGCGGACATGACAGGGGCGGCGGAGGCGGCACGGCCCCGTCCGCGGGTCGCCCGCTGGTCCACCCGCCGCGGCCCGCTGGCGGCGGCGATCTGCGCGGCCCTCCTGGCGGCGGGCCTGGGCACGGCGAAGGCCACCGGTACCGGCCCCTTCGCCGCCGAACCCCGCTACTGCTGGGGCGCATGGGGAAGCGACACCAATCCCTCGCTCTTCGGCGGGTCCGAGAACCAGGACCGGACGTGGACGGTGACGGAGGACGAGCTGACCGCTGGGCAGCCTCACGGCAGCTGCTCGGTGGTCGTGGAAGCCGAGGTGTCCCGGAACCGCGAGAACGTGAACACGGTACGGAAGACAGTGACGCGGACGCTCACCGTCGCTGTCGGTCCCGCCCCGGCTGATCCGGACGGCCTTGTCGAGTGGGTCGCTGGGACTGTCGGCAGCGGTTCGGCGGCACTGCCGGACGGGCTCCCGGGGTTGGCACACGACACGGGCGGACTGCTGGCACTGCCGGAGGAATGCATGGCGGACGGCCGGCCGGTGTATGCCGCTCTCACCATCGGCCCCCCGGAGGGTCATGCCGGCACGATCCGCTCCGGCGGCCTGGAAAGTGTGGGCCGGATGCTTCTCGAGGTCGGCCGGCAGACGATGACGGAACTGGGGTGTGCCCCCGCCGAACCCTGGGTCATCACCTCACCCTGGTCCCAACTGCCGGAAGAGGAAGAGCCGGCGAGCGACACGGCGGATGTCTGCCGTATCCCGGGCCTGCGCTTTGTCTTCGGCTCGGCCGCTTCGTACTCCGGCCACCGCGTGGGCCCGGTCACCGATGAGTTCCAGAGCTGCTCGGTCCGGACCGGCAGGGAACCGGCCGGGCCGGCCCTCGAGTTGATGATGATGCGCCAGCCTTGGCTGACTGCCGCCTTCGCGGAAACGGCGGATGCCCCCTCCTCGCGGGACTGGCGTGGCAGCGGATGGGTCGAGGAGAGCTCGGCGGTCGTGCTCACCGAATGCGGGGGCCGGCCCATGGTGCTGTTCATGCGGGGGCAGCCGCGGGCCGCGGTGGTGGGGCGTGACACCATCGGATCATTCGCGATCTTCAGCCAGGCAGTAACTCACCGCGTGGGATGTGACCCGGTGGCACCCACCGCGGAGGTGGAATCATGACGGCGGACACCGAGGACCGGGAGAGGGATCGAGGCCCCGGCATGTGGTGGGGTCGCCTGGCCCGGACGTTGCCACAGGGACGTCGTGCCCTGCTGGCGGCCGGCCTCGCCGGGATGCTCATCGGGGCCGGAACGGTGGCCTGGTGGGAAGAGGCCGGGCCGTTTCAGGAGGGGGCGGCCCGCTCCTGCTGGGATTCGCTGACCGGAGCCGATCTGCCGCTGCGGGCCGACGGTGAGAAGTGGGGCGAGGCACAGGACGTACGGGCCGAGGAAGTGGCGCCCCTTCGGTCCTCGCCGACCGGGCACTGCCGGATCACGGACGGCCGGAACACACTGCGGGTACGGGTGCACCAGCCGAGTTCCTGGCGGGCGGAGATCCAGCCGGTGGCCGCGGACAGCTGGCCCTGGACCCTGGCACATGTGACGTCCGACATGACCTGGCTCGGCGGTGAACTACGAGGTATGGCCTCGTCGACCAGGGCGTGGGTCGCCCTGCCCGCCGGTTGTGCGGGCCCGACGGTTTGGGACGGGCCGGTGATCGTGGACATATCGATCGGGGGCGAGGAAATCCGGGGCGCGGACGAGGAGTACCGGACCGTGCGGGACTCGCTGGCGCGGACGGTGACGCGGGTCGCCAACGGCACCGTGCGGGAACTGGGCTGTGACGGCGAGTTCCCTCTGCCGGAGGATCTTCCCGATCCGATCGCCGGAGAGCGCGTTTCCCCGGAGCGCCTGTGCGGAATCGAGGGCCTGGCTCTTCCCGAGGAGTATCGGGAGCGATTCGCCTACGAACGGGCCGGTCACGACGGGGGACCAGCCCGCTCCTGCGAGCTGAGCACCCCCGTGCTGGGTGAAGCCGTGCGGTTGACAACCATCGAGGATCCCGGCATCGCCCGGTCCTTGCGGGGCGCCGAGCACGGTCTCGGGGAGACGGTGGTCGCCGACCAGGGATACGACCGGGGGCGCGGCGAGATCGGCCCACGACTGGCCCTCTTCCACGCCCGCTGCCAGACCGGCGATGTCACCTTCGCGATGCACCATGTGATTCAGGCACGTGAGCACCGAGGACTCACCCGGGAGGTCTTCGCCGATTATGTCGAGGCCGAAGCCGAGCGGATCGGATGCGGGCCCTTGACGATCCGCCCGGCCGACTGACGTCCCACCCCCTGATCGGCCGACCGCCCCGGCGGCGGCCCCTCAGCGCACCAGGTGGTCGAACTCGCCGTCCTTCACACCCAGCAGCAGCGCGGCCACCTCGGCGCGCGTGTAGACCAGCGCGGGTCCGTCCGGGAAGCGGGAGTTGCGCATCGCCACCTCGCCGCTGGGCAGCAGAGCGAACTCGGCGCAGGTGCCCTGGGAGTTGCTGTGGCTGCTCTTGAGCCACTGCACGTTCTCCAACTGCTGTGCGGCCATGCCGTTGTACACGTCGGGCACGGGGACTCCCGGGGGTTGTGCGACTGGTGGAACGTCTCAACTTCCGCACAGCATAACGGCGTTCATGTGCAGGTGCACGTGAGGATGCACGTGCACAACGCCCCGTCGTCACACCATCACCCCTGGTCAGAGGCCCTGACTGCCCGCCTGCCCGCCGGACGGGCTCAGCGTGAGGCGTACGGCAGCAGCGCCATCTCCCGCGCGTTCTTGATCGCCCGCGCCAGCTCCCGCTGCTGCCGCACCGTGACCCGGGTGACCCGGCGGCTGCGGATCTTCCCCCGGTCGGAGATGAACTTCCGCAGCAGCTCCGTGTCCTTGTAGTCGATGGACGTGATGCCCGCCGCGTCCAGCGGATTCGGGCGGTGCTTCGCCGACTGCCTGCGGTCCTTGGACGAACGGCGGCTGATCATCGTTCCGTGACTCCTTGGGAGGTGGGATCCAGCAACGTGTCGAAGGAGGACGGCCGCACCGCCGACCAGGCGGTCCGCCCGGCCGCGTACTCGGCGTCCGTCAGCAGACAGGACTCCAGCACCGCCGTCAGCCCGTCCGCGTCAAGACCCGGCGAGGTGAACACCAGATGCTGCACCCGGTCCCCGCACACCGGGTCCCAGTCCAGCGCGGCGGCGGCCCGGCGCACCGGCGGCACCAGCTCCCAGGCCGCGTCCGGCAGCGCCGCCAGCCACGGACCGGCCGGCTCCACGCACAGCGCGCCGCCCGCCGCGTCCCAGGCCAGCAGGGTGTCCGGCCGGTCGGCCAGCCAGAACCGCCCCCGGCTGCGGGCCGCCGCGCAGGTCAGCTCCTCCAGCGCCGCGTACAGCCGCTCCGGGTGGAACGGCCGCCGCCGGCGCCACACCAGCGTGGTGACCCCGGACGCGTCCGCCTGCTGCGGCAGCAGCGCGCTCGCCGGATGCAGCCGGTCCGCCGCCGCCACCGGATCGAACCCGGCCGTCGCCAGCGCCGCGAACCGAGGATCACCGGTCTCCACCCGGTGCGCCGTCGGATGCAACTGGGCCAGCAGGGCGTGGTCGGTGTCGTCGGCCTCCTCGGAGTCCGCGCCCGGCGCCAGAGCGATCACGGTGGCGTACTCCAGCTGCCGCGCCCAGGTGTCGCCCACCGTCCGCTGATCGGTGGCGGCGGCGGCCAGCGCGTGCTCGGCCAGATCGTCGCCGCAGCCCAGATACGGCAGGGCCAGCGCCGGATCGACGGCCGTGACCACCCCGGCCACCCGCAGCGCCTGCGGGTCGGCGTGCTCGGTGATCACCTCGGCCATGGACTTCGGCTCGACCGAGTCCCACAGTTCGACGACGGCGAGCGTGCAGGCGCCGTCCGCCGCGAGCCGGGCCAGCTCAGGGACGAGGTCCTCGCGCAGCGCGCAGCAGGCGCAGTCGTTGACCAGCGGCGCCTCGCCGTCGGCGATCACCCCGCCCGCGGCGGTGCGCACCGTCCGGGCGACGGTGCCCCGGCCGGGTCCTTCGCTCAGATCGTGGTGCAGCGCCACGGCACCGGCCTCGGAGCGCAGCAGGGCGTCGACGGCGGCGCGCCGGGCGTCGGCGTGCAGCCCGGCGACGATGACGACGGGCAGGCCGGTCATCGCCGCCGCCCGTAGCGCCGTTCGAAGCGCTCGACGCGTCCGGCGGTGTCCACGACACGGGCGTTGCCGGTGTAGAAGGGGTGGCTCGCGGAGGAGATCTCCACGTCGATCACCGGGTAGGTGGCGCCGTCCTCCCACTCCACGGTCCTGTCGCCGGTGGCGGTGGAGCGGGTGAGAAAGGCGAAGCCGGCGGCGCGGTCACGGAAGACGACGGGCCGGTACGGGGGGTGGATGCCTGGCTTCATCGGGGGGTTCCTCCTCGGGCTCAGCGCTCTTCGCGGAAGTCGACGTGACGGCGGACGACCGGGTCGTACTTGCGCAGGACGAGGCGGTCGGGATCGTTGCGGCGGTTCTTGCGGGTGACGTACGTGTAGCCGGTGCCGGCCGTGGACTTCAGCTTGATCACGGGGCGGATGTCGTTCCTGGGCATACGGGCTACTATACAGAAACGAGAATCATTTTCATTAAGGAGGAAGGGCTTGTCCGCACACTGCCAACTGACGGGCCGCGCACCCCGCTTCGGCAAGACCGTCTCGCACTCCCACGTCCGCACCTCGCGCCGCTTCGACCCCAACATCCAGCGCAAGCGGTACTGGCTCCCCAGCGAGGGCCGCTTCGTACGGCTCACCCTCAGCGCCAAGGGCATCAAGGCCGTCGACACCCTCGGTATCGAGGCGGCCGTGGCCCGGATCCGGGCCCGGGGAGGCAGGGTCTGATGGCGAAGAAGAGCAAGATCGCCAAGAACGAGCAGCGCAAAGCGGTCGTCGCCCGCTACGCCGCCCGCCGTGCCGCACTCAAGGAGCTGATCCGCTCCCCGCACACCGGCGACGCCGAACGCGCCGCCGCCCAGCGCGAACTGCGCGCCCAGCCGCGCGACGCCAGCGCCACCCGGATCCGCAACCGCGACAGCACCGACGGCCGCCCCCGCGGCCACCTGCGCGCCTTCGGGCTCTCCCGCATCTCGCTGCGGCAGCAGGCGCACGCCGGATACCTGCCCGGCGGGCGCAAATCCAGCTGGACGGACGGACCTCCGCCCGCTCCCCCGTCGCGCGCCCCCCGGC
>NZ_JBHWJL010000026.1:0-33257 GCF_042731495.1 Streptomyces sp. NPDC059853 | reverse complement strand
GGTCAGCGCGGCGTGCTGCGGGCCCGCCCCGGCGACCTGGGTGCCCTGGGCGTAGGAGCCGGTGGGGGCGTCGACCCGGGCGGCGTCCGGGTGGGCGGAGAGCCCGGCGGCGTATGCGGCCAGGTCCGCCTCCGGGGCGCCCTCGGGCAGGACGATCCGTACGGCGCCGGCCTCGCCGCTGTCGAACTCGGCGCGCATCACCTCGGCGACCTGCCGCCCGGCGGAGGAGGTGGGCAGGGCCCGCTCGTCCAGGGCGCCCATGTTCAGGGAGAGGAAGGGCAGCCCGAGCAGCAGCAGGAACAGGGTGCCGAGGGTGGCGAACGGCACGGGGCGGCGCATCACCAGCGAGGCGAGCCGGTGCCAGAAGCCGTTCTCCGCGTCCTGCTCCTTCTCCTCGCGGGAGGTGGCGCGGCGGCGCAGCACCCGGCCGGACTCGAAGCGCGGGCCGAGCACGGCCAGCAGCGCGGGCAGCACGGTGAGGGTGGTGAGCGCGGTGAGGACGGCCACGGCGATGCCGGAGTAGGCGATGGAGCGCAGCGCCAGCAGCGGGAACCAGGCGAGTCCGGCCAGGGTGACGGCGACGGTGACGGCCGAGAAGAGGACGGTGCGTCCGGCGGAGCCCATCATCACCCGGATGGCGGTGGCGCTGTCCTGGCCGGCCCGCAGTTCCTCGCGGTAGCGGTTGACCATCAGCAGGCTGTAGTCGACGGCGAGGCCGAGGCCGAGCAGGGTGACGACGTTGACGGCCAGCACCGAGACATCGGTGAGCTGGGCCATGGCCCACAGCAGGCCGAGCGAGACCAGGATGGTGATCAGCCCGGTGACCAGCGGGAGGGAGGCGGCGACGAGGCTGCCGAAGATCAGCACCAGGACGACGAGCATGACGGGGAAGGCGAGGGTCTCGCCCTTGATCACGTCGCGTTCGCTGAGTTCGCCGACCTCGTGGTTGATCATGGCGGGTCCGCCGACGGCGACCTCCAGGCCGTCCGCGTTCCCCTCGTAATCCGGCCGCAGTGCGGCGAGCCGGCGCCCGGCCTCGGTCTCGTCACCGGCGACGGTGGCCAGGATCAGGGCGCGCTCGCCGTCGGCGGAGCGCAGCGGGCCGGCGCCGCCCGCGGTCCAGTACGAGAGGACGCCGCTGACGCCGTCCTCCGTGGCGAGCCGTTCGGCCAGCGCGCTGCCGGCCGCTCGGGCGGCGGGTTCGTCGACGCCGCCGGGGGCGTGCACGAGCAGCACCAGATTGGGGTCCTGCTGGCCGAAGCGCTCGGCGAGGACGTCGGCGGCCTGCCCGGATTCCGCGCCCGGGTTGGTGAAGCCGCCTCCCTTCACGTCGTCGAACAGCGTCGCACTGCTGGCCCCGCCGACGAGCGCCAGCAGTACCGCGACCCACAGCACGGCCCGGCGGTGCCCGAGCACGAGTGCGGAAAGCCTCGCGAACATGGTTCCTCTCCCCTCTCCGGGAGTGTTGATCTCTCGCCAGGGGAGAGGGGCGGCGCGGGCGCGGATGTGACATGGCGGCGGCGGGACCCGGTGAGACGTGCGTCACACGAGGTGGGAAACTGGTGCGGTGAGCCGGGAGATCCGGGGCGGCACCGGCCGGGAGGCATGCGCTGAGTACGTGGGTGGCCGGGACGCTGTCGGTGGTGCTGCTGCTGAGCGTGCTGGGGTTCGCGGTGGCGCGCCCGCGCGGGCTGCCGGAGGCGGTGGCCGCGGTCCCGGCGGCCGGGGCGGCGGTGGCGCTCGGGCTGGTGCCGGTGAGCGGGGCCTGGCACCAGATCCGTGAACTGCTGCCGGTCACCGGCTTTCTGGCGGCCGTTCTGGTGCTGGCCCGGCTGTGCGACGAGGAGGGGCTGTTCACGGCGGCCGGGCGGCTGGTGGCGCGCTGGTGCGGGGGCCGGCCGCGGCGGTTGCTGGCGGGGGTGTTCGCGGTGGCGGCCGGGGTGACGGCGGTGCTGAGCCTGGACGCCACGGTGGTGCTGCTGACCCCGGTGGTGTTCGCGACGGCGGCCCGGCTGGGGGTGGCGGCCCGCCCGCACGTGTACGCCTGCACCCATCTGGCGAATTCGGCCTCGCTGCTGCTGCCGGTCTCCAATCTGACGAATCTGCTGGCGTTCGCGGCCAGCGGGCTGACGTTCACCCGGTTCGCGGCGCTGATGCTGCTGCCGTGGCTGGCGGCGATCGCGGTGGAGTACGCGGTGTTCCGCCGCTGGTACGCCGCCGAACTGGCGGGGACGGGTGCGGCGGTGGAGCGGGGCGCGCCGGTGGCGGAACCGGCGGCCGGGCCGGGTCCGCGCCCGGTGTTCGCGCTGGCGGTGCTGGGGCTGACCCTGGCCGGCTTCGCGGTGACCTCGCTGCTCGGTCTGGACCCGGCCTGGGCGGCGGCGGGCGGGGCGCTGGTGCTGGCGGTACGGGCGCTCAGCGCGCGCCGTACCTCGGTACCCGTCCTGGTGCGGGCGGCGAACGTGCCGTTCCTGCTGTTCGTGCTCGCGCTCGGGGTGGTGGTCGCGGCGGTGGTGGACCACGGGCTCGGGGACGCGGTGGCCCGGCTGCTGCCGGACGGCTCGTCGCTGGCCGCGCTGCTGGCGGTCGCGGCGGTGGCGGCGCTGCTGGCCAATCTGATCAACAATCTCCCGGCCATCCTGGTGATCCTGCCCGTGCTGGCGGCGCACGGCGGGCCGGGTCCGGTGCTGGCGGCGCTGATCGGGGTGAACCTGGGGCCCAACCTGACCTATGTCGGCTCGCTGGCCACGCTGCTGTGGCGGCGGGTGCTGCACGCCCACGGCACCGACCCGGGGCTCGGCCACTTCACCCGGCTGGGGCTGCTGACGGTGCCCGCCTCCCTGGTGGCGGCGACCGTGGCGCTGTGGGGGTCGCTGTCCCTGATCGGAGGCTGAGGCCGGTATGACGCTCATCGTGTGGATCACCGAGGCGCACTGGACGGCGTGTGTGGCGGCGGCCCGCGCCCGGCGCACGGCGCGCGAGCCGGTGACGTTGCTGCATGTGACGGACGAGGAGGTCACGGCGGCGGCGCACGGCGCGTTCACCGGGCTGCTGGGGCGCGGACACGGCCCCGGCGCGGACCCGGCCCGCCGGGTGGAGCGGGAGGCGGCCGGGGCGGCCGCCGCGCTGCTGGAGCGGGCGGGGGAGCGGCTGGGCGGCCCGGTACGGCGGCTGGCGCGGACCGGCCGCACCGAGGACGAGGTCCTGGCGGCGCTGTCCGGACTGGGCGGCGAGGACATGCTGGTCTGCGCCCGGGACGGGGACCGGTCGAGGCCGGGGCCGCACACGCTGGCGCCGCCCACCCGGTTCGTGGTCGACCACGCGCCCTGCCCGGTGCTGCTGGTGTGGTGATGTCGGCCGTGTGACGTCCGGATGACAGCCGTACGAAAATCCTTGCGAACGTAATGACCGTAACCGAGACCTCGGTCACCCCCTGGTGGATATTGCGTCACGTGCAATCCGGCCCCCCGGGCCGCAAGACTCCACAAGGACGAGGAGACCACCGTGGCCGCATCCAGCCCGCCCGGGGCGCCCACCGCCCCCCGCACCAAGCGTCGCGACCGTACGCACTGGCTCTACATCGCCGTCATCATCGCGGTGGCCGCGGGCATCACCATCGGACTGGCGGCCCCCGGGGTGGGGGTGGAGCTGAAGCCGCTGGGCCAGGGGTTCATCGCCCTGATCAAGATGATGATCTCGCCGATCATCTTCTGCACCATCGTGCTCGGGATCGGCTCGGTCCGGAAAG
Organism: Streptomyces sp. NPDC059853; assembly: GCF_042731495.1. Classification (NCBI taxonomy): domain Bacteria; kingdom Bacillati; phylum Actinomycetota; class Actinomycetes; order Kitasatosporales; family Streptomycetaceae; genus Streptomyces; species Streptomyces sp. NPDC059853. The sequence continues at coordinate 29,509 of NZ_JBHWJL010000026.1, read as the reverse complement.
CCGCCAAGGTCGGCGCGGTCGGCGGGCTCGCCCTCGGCTACTTCATGGTCATGTCGACATTCGCCCTCGGCATCGGCCTGCTGGTGGGCAACTTCCTGGAGCCGGGACACGGGCTCAACCTCGCCGACGTGGACACCGACGCCGGTGCCGAGGCCGCCGAGAAGGCCGGCGAGTCCACCGCCGACTTCCTGCTCGGCATGATCCCCGACACCCTGGTCTCCGCCTTCACCGCGGGCGAGGTCCTCCAGACCCTGCTGGTCGCGCTGCTGGTCGGCTTCGCGCTCCAGGCCATGGGCAAGACGGGCGAGCCGGTGCTGCGCGGCATCGGCCACCTCCAGAAGGTCGTCTTCCGGGTGCTGGGCATGGTCATGTGGACCGCCCCGATCGGCGCGTTCGGCGCGATCGCCGGTGTGGTCGGCGAGACGGGCGTGGACGCGCTCAAGTCGCTGGCCGTCATCATGATCGGCTTCTACGTCACCTGCGTGCTCTTCATCGTCGTCGTCCTCGGCGTCCTGCTGAAGCTCACCACCGGCGTCAACATCTTCTCGCTGCTGAAGTACCTGGGCCGCGAGTTCCTGCTGATCGTCTCCACCTCCTCCTCCGAGACCGCGCTGCCGCGCCTGATCGCGAAGATGGAGCACGCGGGCGTCAGCAAGCCGGTCGTCGGCATCACGGTGCCCACCGGATACTCCTTCAACCTGGACGGCACCGCCATCTACCTCACCATGGCCTCGCTGTTCATCGCCGAGGCGATGGGCACCCCGCTGGCCCTGGGCGAACAGCTCTCCCTGCTGCTCTTCATGATCATCGCCTCCAAGGGCGCCGCCGGGGTCTCCGGCTCCGGCATCGCGATCCTGGCCTCTGGACTCTCCTCGCACCGCCCCGAACTCCTCGACGGCGTCGGCCTGATCATCGGCATCGACCGGTTCATGAGCGAGGCCCGCGCCCTGACCAACTTCGCCGGCAACGCGGTCGCCACGGTGATCATCGGCAGCTGGACGAAGGAGATCGACACGACCCGCATGAAGGAAGTGCTGGCCGGCCGGCACCCCTTCGACGAGTCGACCCTGACCGACGACCACCACGGAACCGCCCCCCAGGACGCGGCGCCGGAACCGCCGGACCCCACACCCCCGCGGAAGACCCCGGCCCAGGTCTGACCCGGACCCCGGCCCGCACCCACCGCTCAACGGGGCGGGCCGGCCGGCCACACAGCCGTGAGGAGGTCCTCGACCAGGGTCTCCACCGGGGTGGTGTCGGCGCGGGCCGCTTCGCGGGCCCTCTCCAGCAGGGGACCGGCGCCCGGGTGGGTGGTCAGGCGGGTCAGCAGAGCCCGGTGCAGGGTCTCTTCCAGGGCGGCCACGCGCTGGTCGGCGCGGCGGCGGGCGAGGGCGTCACCGGCGCCGAGGTGGGCGAGGTGGGCCAGCACCCGCTGCCACACCTCGGGGACGCCGTCCCCGTGGAGGGCGGAGCACAGCAGGACCGGCGCCCGCCACGCGGACGGGTCGGTGGGGGCGGTCAGGCGCAGGGCCGACCGCAGTTCACGGGCCGTCGACTTCGCGTCCACCGTGTGCGGGCCGCCGTCCGCCTTGTTGACCACGATCAGATCGGCCAGCTCCAGCACGCCCTTCTTGATGCCCTGGAGCTGGTCGCCGGTCCTGGCCACCGTCAGCACCACGAAGGTGTCGACCAGATCGGCCACGGTGGTCTCCGACTGGCCCACCCCCACCGTCTCCACCAGGACCACGTCGTACCCGGCGGCCTCCACCAGCACGATGTTCTCCCGGGTCGCCCGCGCCACCCCGCCCAGGGTGCCCCGGGTGGGGGAGGGACGCACATAGGCGGCCGGGTCGCGGGACAGCCGGGCCATCCGGGTCTGGTCGCCCAGGATGCTGCCGCCCACCCGGGCCGAGGACGGATCCACCGCGAGGACCGCCACCCGGTGCCCGGCCGCCGTCAGCAGCGAGCCGAGCGCGTCCACGAACGTCGACTTGCCGACCCCCGGCACCCCGGTGATCCCCACCCGTCGCGCCCCGCCCGCGTACGGGCGCAGCAGCGCCGTCAGCTCCCGGGCCCGTACGGCGTCGGCGGGGCGGGTGGACTCCACCAGGGTGATGGCCCGGGCCAGATGGAGACGCGAGCCGGAGCGGAGCGAGGCCGCCCAGGCGGCCAGGTCCGGGTCCCTCACAGCGGGTGTCCGAGCCGGCCGGCCAGCATCCGCAGCAACTCCCGGGCCGCGTCCGGGATCACGGTGCCCGGCGGGTACACGGCGGCGGCGCCCGCCGCGCGCAGCGCGTCGTGGTCCTGCTCGGGGATCACCCCGCCCACCACGATCAGCACGTCCCCCGCGCCCGCCGCGTCCAGGGCCGCCCGCAGCGCGGGCACCAGCACCAGATGGCCCGCCGCCAGCGAGGACACCCCGACGATGTGCACATCCGCGTCCACCGCCTGCCGGGCCACCTCGTCCGGGGTCTGGAACAGCGGGCCCACGTCCACATCGAAGCCCAGATCGGCGAAGGAGGTCGCGATCACCTTCTGACCCCGGTCATGGCCGTCCTGGCCCATCTTGGCCACCAGGATGCGCGGCCTGCGGCCGGACAGTTCCTCGAACCGGGCGGTCAGCTCACGGGCCGTGGTCACGGGTTCCGAGCTCCCGGCGGCCGAACGGTAGACCCCGGACACGATGCGTACCGGACTGACATGCCGGCCGAACACCTCCTCAAGGGCCGAGGACATCTCCCCCACCGTAGCGCCGGCACGGGCCGCGTCCACCGCGCGGGCGAGGAGATTGTCCGAGCCGCCGGCCGCCGCCGTCAGGGCGGCGAGGGCGCGGGCGCACGCGGGAGCGTCCCGCGTCGCCCTCAGTTCCCGCAGTTTCGCTTCCTGCTGCGACCGTACCGCCGTGTTGTCGACCTTCAGCACCTCCACCGGCTCCTCCCCGTCGGGCCGGTGCACATTGACGCCGATCAGCGGCTGCGCCCCCGAGTCGATCCTGGCCTGGGTACGGGCCGCCGCCTCCTCGATCCGCAGCTTCGGGATGCCCGCGTCGATCGCCCGTGCCATGCCGCCGGCCGCCTCCACCTCCTGGATGTGCGCCCGGGCCCGGTCGGCGAGTTCGCGGGTCAGCCGTTCCACGTAGTAGCTGCCGCCCCAGGGGTCGATCACCCGGCAGGTGCCCGCCTCCTGCTGGAGCAGCAACTGGGTGTCGCGGGCGATCCGGGCGGAGAAGTCGGTGGGCAGCGCCAGCGCCTCGTCCAGCGCGTTGGTGTGCAGCGACTGGGTGTGGCCCTGGGTGGCGGCCATCGCCTCCACGCAGGTGCGCGGCACGTTGTTGTACACGTCCTGGGCGGTCAGCGACCAGCCGGAGGTCTGCGAGTGGGCCCGCAGGGAAAGGGATTTCGGGTTCCGGGGGGAGAACTGTCCGACCAGCTCCGTCCACAGCAGACGGGCGGCGCGCAACTTCGCTATCTCCATGAAGTAGTTCATGCCGATGCCCCAGAAGAACGAGATCCGGGGTGCGAAGGCGTCCACGTCCAGACCGGCGGCGAGCCCGGCCCGCAGATACTCCAGGCCGTCCGCGAGCGTGTAGGCCAGCTCCAGATCGGCCGTCGCGCCCGCCTCCTGCATGTGGTAGCCGGACACCGAGATGCAGTTGTAGCGGGGCATGTGCCGCGAGGTGTACGCGAAGATGTCGGAGATGATCCGCATGGAGGGCTGCGGCGGATAGATGTAGGTGTTGCGGACCATGAACTCCTTGAGGATGTCGTTCTGGATGGTCCCGGTCAGCTTCTCCGGCGTGACGCCCTGCTCCTCGGCGGCCACGATGTACAGGGCGAGTACGGGCAGCACCGCGCCGTTCATCGTCATCGACACCGACATCCGGTCCAGCGGGATGCCGTCGAACAGCTCCCGCATGTCGAGGATCGAGTCGATCGCCACCCCCGCCATGCCGACGTCGCCGGTCACCCGCGGATGGTCGCTGTCGTAGCCCCGGTGGGTCGGCAGATCGAAGGCGACCGACAACCCCTTCTGGCCGGCCGCCAGATTGCGCCGGTAGAAGGCGTTGGACTCCTGCGCGGTGGAGAAGCCGGCGTACTGCCGGATGGTCCACGGCCGGCTGGTGTACATGGTGGGGTACGGACCGCGGACGAACGGCGGCAGTCCCGGGTAGCCGTCCAGATGGTCCAGGCCCGCCAAGTCGGCCGGTGTGTACAGGGGTTTGACGCCGATGCCCTCCGGGGTCTCCCACACGGCCTGTTCCGGGGTGTGCCCGGTCGCGGCCTGGAACCGCTTGCGCCAGCCGTCCCGGTCCGGTTCCGGTGCGGGCGGCGGCGCCGGATCGGTCAGGGCGATCCGGGTGAAGTCGGGGATCATACGGCGGACGACTCCTCGCGGTCGGTGTGATCCAGGGCGGAGGTGAGGACGGCGATCGCGTCGCACCCCTGGTGGATGAGGCCGTCGACGCCCGGCGGGACGGGGCCGGTGGCGGGGCGCCGGGCGAGCAGCACCCGGCGGGCTCCGGCGGCGCGGGCGGCGCGGGCGGCCGCCGTGATCTCCGCGTCACCGGTGTCATCGGCCGGGCACAGGCACACCACCGGGGCGGTGGCGGCGGCTTCGGCGGCACGGAAGCCGCCGGCCGCGAAGAACCGCGTGGCGAACTCCAGCCGGGCCCGGTGCCCGGCCGGGAGGCCGAGGCCGGTCAGCGTCACCCGGGCGTCGCACCCGGCCGCCTGGTCGCGCAGCGCCTCCCAGCCCTCGGCGCGCCGTACCGTGCCGAGCCCGCCGTTCCCCGGTGCGGCCCGGTGCGGCGTACGGTGCAGCGGCTTCTCGTCCAGGTCGGGGTAGGCGCTGACCCCGGTGACGGGCTCGATGCCCCGGTCCAGGTCCGCGCGGCGGCGCTGCCAGGTGGCGGCCAGCCGGTCGGCGATCAGCCCCGAGCGCAGCGCGGCGGGCAGCCCGCCGTGGGCCTCGATCTCCTGGAACCACTCCCAGGCGCGGCACGCCAGGTCGACGGTGAGCCGTTCCACGTACCAGGAGCCGCCGGCCGGGTCGATGACCCGCCCCAGCGCGGCCTCGTGCCGCAGGATGCTCTGGGTGTTGCGGGCGATGCGGCGCGCGAAGGGATCGGAGACCCCCACCCCTTCGTCGAACGGCCGCACCGTCACGGCATCGGCGCCGCCGAGTACCGCGCCCATGCAGGCGGCGGTGGCGCGCAGCATGTTCACCCACGGGGCGCGCCGGGTGAGTTCGACGGCCGAGCCCACCGCGTGCTGCCGCTGCCGGGCGGCGTCCGGTACGGCCCCGCAGGCGCCGACCACCCTGCCCCACAGCAGCCGTGCGGCGCGCAGTTTGGCGAGGGTCAGAAACTGGTCGGCGGTGGCGGCGTACCGGAACTCCAGCTGCCCCAGGGCGGTTTCCAGCAGCAGTCCGCCCTCGTCGGTGAGGGTGCGCAGGACGGATACGGCGGCGGCCAGCGAGCAGCCCAGTTCCTCGGCGGGGGAGGCGCCGGCGTCGTGGTACGGCAGCGCGTCGATGGTGGCGGCCCGCAGCCGCGGGTGGTGGCGGGCGGTGCGCCGGGCCAACGCGGTGAGCGCGGCGTTGAGTTCCGGCTGGGCGCCGGGGTCGCCGCCGCGGGCGAGGACGGCCGTCGGGTCGGCGCCGAGGTTGCCGGCGACGGCCTCGGCGGGGGTGCCGGTGGCGGCGCAGTGGTCGAGGAAGGCGGTGGCGGTGGCCGGGAAGGCGCTGCCCGCCTCCAGGACGACGGGAACCGGCGGCAGTCCGGCCAGGATGTGCGGCAGGGCCGCGGCCGGGTCGGGGAGGCCCGCGTCGAGGACGAACCACAGGGCGTCGGCCCCGTTGTCGAGGTCGGCGCGTGCCTCGGCGCGCAGCCGCTCCGGGTCCGGGTGGGCGAGCCGCTGCCGCAGCTCCCAGCCGCCGGCCGGTGCGCCGCCGCGCCGGAAGTCGGGGGCGCCGGGGACGGCCGGCTGGTCGGTGGGCGTGTGGGCCGCGGTGTGCAGCGGGGGCACCACGATGCCGTCCTGGAGGGTGGTGCCCAGGGCCTGATCGGGGGGCGTGTCCGCGTCCCGCGGGGCGCGGCCGGCCCGTTCCAGGACGGTGCGCACCAGCGCTTCCCAGTCCTCCCGGGAGTGGGGCGGGGCGTCAGCGGTCACCTGATGTCTCCTCACATCGCTCGCGGCGGAGTCTAGGAACGGGCCCATCAGGCCCGGAAGCACCCGCACGTACCCGAGCGGGGCGGGGTAACCGGTACCGGGGGTACGGGTGTTGACCGGCCGGGCGCGGGCACGGAGGGAGACGCCGGGGGTGGCCGCGGGCCCCGCACCGTACGCCGGTGGCGGGGCCCGGCGGGATCAGCCGACCGTCAGGGGTGCCGTGGCCGGTGCCGCGGCCTCCGGGGAGCGCAGCAGTTCACGCCGGGTGCGCACCCCGAACTTGCGGAAGACGCTGCTGACGTGGTTCTTGACGGTCTGCCGGGCGAGGCCCAGTTCCTCGGCGATCTCCTCGTTGGAGAACCGGCGCAGCAGCAGCGACAGCACCTGGTTCTCCCGGTGGGTGAGGGACGGCTGGGTGGGCATCCGGCCGCCGGGGGTGGGTGGGCACCAGGAGGAGCGGTCGAAGAGCCAGACCCGTTCGCCGTCGTAGGTGCGCTCGATGGCGTTGACCAGGTCGGTGCACGAGGTGCTCTTGTGGACGAAGCTGTCGGCGCCGAGCGACAGCGCGGCCATCACCTCGGTCTGGTCGTCGGCGGCCGAGAACACCAGCACCCGGGGGCGGCGCGCCCCGGCGGTGAGGCGGCGCAGGAACGCGGCTCCCGGATGTGGTCCGGAGAGGCTGAGACCGGAAATCACGAGGGTCGACTCCGTCATGGTCATGCCCTCGATTTCCTGGTCGTGATCGACGTCCGCGAGCACAGGAATTTCGGTGCGTGTCGTCATCAGTGCGGTAAGAGCCATGCGTACGCAGGGATGTCTGTCGACGATGATCGCCCCCATCGGATCCTCTCCCCCGTCGGGTGTCGAAAGCCGCCCCGAGCGGGGGGCGGCAGCTCCTGAGTGAGCTTGGTATGACGCTCTGTCAGTATTGATGGGAATGTGACGCGGCGGAAAACCCGCAAGTAACTTCTTGGGGAATTCCATGGCCATAGACGCAGGTGCGCGTCCCATGGTTTCCGGCATTCGGCAATAGCGGAGTGCGGCACGGATCGCGCCCTCAAAGCCCCTTTTGTCACTGTCCGCACCTGCCGGCCGGTGCGCTGTAAGGGTGTGTGCTGTATATTCGGAATCTGCTGCACGATGTTCGGCGTGCGGCCATCGGAACTCTCAGAAGAGTCAGACATGACAAGTGATGCAGCCGAGGAATTCATCAGCTCGCTCGGGAGTCTGATGGAGCGCTGGGGGCTCCCGCAGACCACCGGCCGGCTCCTCGGATATCTCCTCCTGCGTAATGAGCCGGCCGATCTGGACACGATGGTCAGCGACCTCGGAACCAGTAAGAGCGGAATGAGCGTGGCCGCACGTCAGCTGGAGGCGTGGGCCCTCGTGCGGCGCACTTCACAGCCCGGAAGCCGCCGGGTGTGCTACGAAGTCGTCTCCGGTATGGAACAGCTCCTGGTCGCCAACAGCCTCCAGATCAAGAAATTCAGCGACACCCTGCGCGAGGGTTCCCGGGCGGCGGAGGGCAAGTCGGCGGAGCGGCTCACCGGGCTCGCCGATCTCTTCGACCTCTACGTCACCCAGACCCAGCGGGTGCTCGACGAACACAGCCGCAGGGAAGCCCAGCTGTGAGCGCCGAGGGCGCGCGTCCGCCGCTCGCCGACGCCTGCTCGCTCCTGTACGACAACGAGTCCTGGCGCGCCTACCTGGAGCGGTTCACCCCGCACGCGCCCGAGTACCTCGATGTCTTCTCCCGCTCCTGGGCCCGCTTCTTCGGCGTCCCGCACGACCGCTACCGGGCGGCACTCGACGACGGTGGCGCCGAGCAAGCCATCGGCACCCTGCTGCCGCCGGGCCGGCCGCCCATCGACCTCGACGCGCTGCTGGCCGAGCGCGCCGCCCAGGGCGTGGTCGCCGAGATCGCCCTCGGCAGCATGGCCAGGCTCCCCGACGGCAGTACGGTCAACGACCGGCTGCTGGCCGGCACCGCCGCCTACCGGCGACCGGGCCGCGAACGCGTATGGGTGTGGGCCGGGCTGACCCTGGGCGGCACGGACGATCCGCTGGCCGAGCTGAGCCGTACGGCGGCGGCCGGCGCGCGCGGCCTGTGCGTGATCCCGTTCCTGGACGGCGTCGAGGCCGACGACCCGCGCTTCACCCCGGTGTTCGGCGCCGCCGAGGACGCCGGACTCCCGGTGTGGCTGCACACCGGACACCACTTCGCCGCCGGCCGCCCCACCGGGCTCGGCAGCTGGCGGCTGGTGGAGACCCTGGCCCGGCGGCACCCGCGCCTGGTGATCGTGGCCGGCCACGCCGGCTGGCCGGACGTCATGGAGATGCTGCTCACCGCGGCCCGGCACCGCAACGTGTACCTGGAGTTCTCCTCGCACCGCGCCCGGACGATGCCGGCCCCCGGCTCCGGCTGGGCCCCGCTGCTGCACCACGCCCGGTCACTCGCCCGGCACCGCGTCATGTTCGGCACCTCGGCCTGGGTCAACCCGCAGCCGGTGGGCGTACTCGCCGACGAGGTGATCGCCCTGGGCCTGGCGGAGGAGATCACCGCCGAGTGGCTGGGCGGCACCGCGCTGCGGCTGCTGGCGGCTGAACCGGCCGCGAGCTGAACCCCCCGCGCCTCACTGCCCGGTGAAGCGCGGGGGCCGGCGTGCGGCGAAGGCGTCGAGCCCCTCGAAGGCGTCCGCCACCTCGGTGTGCGTCCGCAGGTGGTACGCGTCCTGGAGCCGCAGCCCGTACTCGGCGGGCTGGCCCCAGGACCGCTCCCGCAACTCCTTGAAGAGTCCGATGGAACGGGTCGGCAGGGCGGCGAAGCGCTCGGCGGTGGCCTGGAGTTCGGCGGCGAAGTCCACCTCGGCGCACACCTGGTCCACGAGGCCGATGTCCCGCGCCTCCCCGGCCGGCACCATCCGGCCCGTCAGATAGATCTCGGTGGCCCGCGCCGGGCCCACCAGCCGCGACATCAGCACCACATTGCCGACATGGCCGACCGCCGCCAGCCGGCTGCCGATCGCGGCACTCCCCGCCGCCAGCCGGTAGTCCGCCGCGCACGCCAGCTCCGCACCGGCCCCGGCGGTCGCCCCGGTCAGCCCCACCACGACCGGCTTGGGCAGATGCAGCATCTCCTCGCACACCCGCAGATAGTGCGCGTCGGAGGTGACCGGATCGAACGGGGCGTCGGCGCGGTCCCCGTCGCACCAGCGGCGCACGGCGGGCACATCGTCCCCCGCGCAGAACGCGGGCCCCTCGCCGCGCAGCACGATGGCCCGCACCCGGGGGTCGGCCCCGGCCCGTACCAGACCTTCGAGCAGCGCGCCGGACATGGCGCGGGTCAGGGCGTTGCGGCGGGCCGGACGGTCCAGGGAGAGGGTGGCGACGGTGCCGGAGAGGCCGGCCCGCAGGGGAACGCGCGGGTCGTCCGTCACCCGGGCGGCGAACGCGGCGAAGCGGCCGCGCACCCCCACATCGGCGGGCCGGCTCATCGCTCCCCCTGCCGCAGATGCCGGGTCATCGCGGCGGCGGCGTCGGCGCGACCGGCGGCCGGTTCGACGCGCAGCAGCGGGCCGGTGGCGATGTGCGCGGGGCGCTGGACCAGCCAGGTGACGGTCTCGGCGATGTCCTCGGGACGCAGCAGTTCATCCCGCGCCACGCCCAGGGACTCCGGCCGGGCGGCCAGCCGGGTGTCCACCCAGCCGGGGCTGATGCCGTACGTGCGGACGCCGTGGTCGCGGTTCTCCTCGTGGATCAGCTCGGTGAGCCGGTTGAGGGCACACTTGCTGACCCCGTACGCGCCGCTGCCGGGCACGGGCGTGGCACCGACACCGGAGCCGATGGTGATGATCCAGCCCCGGCGGCGGGCCCGCATACCGGGCAGCACGTGGTGGGCGAGGAGATACGGCACGGTGAGATTGAGCCGCATCTGCCGCTCCCAGGAGGCCGGATCGGTCTCGTGGACGGGGGCCAGCCGGATGGTGGCGGCGCTGCACAGCAGCAACTCGACCGGGCCGCCGAGGGTTTCCTCGGCACGGACCACGGCCTCGGCGGGCCCGTCCGGGGCGGCGAGATCGAGCGGGAGCGGTACGGCCCGGCCGCCGCGCTCGCCGATGGCGGCCGCCTCCTTCTCCAACTCGGCGGCCCGGCGCCCGACGAGGGCGACGGCGGTCCCGAGCGCGGCCAGGGCGCGGGCACTGGCCGCCCCGATGCCACTGCTGGCACCGGCGACCAGCGCGACGGACGGTGGCTGGGGGATGCTCATGGCGCCTCCGGGTTGGGGGTGTGCAGCCGCAGCGGTGCGATGTCGCCGAGGGCGAAGCCGCCGTCGACGAAGGGGGTGGCCCCGGTGAGCCGGGCGGCCCCGGGAGAAAGCAGGTGCCCGACGACGACGGCGACTTCGTGCGGCAGGCCGACCCGTCCCGCGGGGATGCGGCTGATCCAGCCGCGCCGGTGCTCCGGGCCCGCGGCCCCGCCCATGGGGGTGTCGATGATGCCCGGCGCCACGCAGCCGGCCCGGATGCCGTGCCGGGCGTGGGTGACGGACAGGCAGCGGGCGTACTGCATCATGGCGGCCTTGCTGGCACCGTAGTACTCCAGGTGCGCCACCGGGGAGAACCGGGCGCTGACCGAGGCCACCCCGGCGACGGCGCCGGGGACACCGGTGTCGGTCCAGCGCCGGACGAGTCCGTCCGTGACGGTGGCGAAGCCGAGGAAGTTGACGGAGAGGGTGGTGCGGGCGGCGGTGGCCCCGCCGGCGGGGGAGGGCAGCCCGAGCTGTCCGGCGGCGTAGGCGAGCGCGTCGATCCGCCCGGCCGCCGCCCAGGCGTCACCGGGCAGCGAGGCGGCGGCGTCCGGATCGGCGAGATCACGGCGCAGCGTCCAGGCTTTCCGCCCGAACCCGGCCACCTCGTCGGCGACCGCGTCCAGTTCGTCGAGCCGCCGGGCGGCCAGCACCACATCGGCCCCGCGCTCGGCCAGATGCAGCGCGACCGCCCGCCCGATGCCGCTGCTCGCCCCGACGACGAGCACGGTGGAACCCGCCATGTCCTGATCCCGCGGCGGGACGTCCGCGCCTTCCGCGGCACCGCCGCCGGGGGTGCCGATCGTGTCGCCGCCCGCGCCCGCCGCGGCCGGTGTCCCGGCCGTGCCGGACACGGAGCCGCCCCGCCCCACCGCGCCCGCCGTGTCCGCGCGGATGGCCGGGATCAGGCCCAGGTCGGCGCCCCCGTCGATGCGCAGGGTCTCGGCGACCAGGTAGGAGCAGCCCCGCGAGGTCAGCAGGCGCAGCGCGGAGACGAGGTCGGCGGGGGTGGTGGGATGACGGTGGGGCTGGTAACGGAAGGTGTCCTTCAGCCGGGCCGGGGGAAGGCGGTGGCCCAGGAAAGGGGCGTAGCCCGTCACGATCGTGTTGGCCACCACCCCGTACGGCGCGAAGCTCACCGCCAGTTGCTGCCACCACGCCCGGTCCGCCGCCAGCCGGGCGTGCCGCACCGGGTCCGCGCCGGCGTGCGGTTCGGGAGCGGCGTCCGTGATGAGGACGAGCCGGCCCGCCCCCGCCCGGGCCATCGCCTCCGCCGCCCGGCGGACGCGTTCCCGGTCGAGCCCGGGGGAGGGCCGCTCGCAGCCCAGCGCCTCGTTGCCGAGCAGCAGAGCGCAGTAGACCGCGGCCTCCCGGTCCCCGGCGACCGGTTCCAGGCCGGCCGCGCGCAGCGTCGCGGACACGTCTGCGGCCGGGTCCGCGCCGGTCGTGTCCAGGACGGCGGTGGTCCCCAGCGGAGCGCGCAGCAGCGCCCACTGCTCCGGCGTTGCGGTCACGTCACACGTTCCTTCCGAGTTCGATGAGCATGCTGGTGGCGTCCCCGCCCGCGCCGGAGGAGATCACCAGGGCGGCGTCCCCGTCCGTCGGCAGGCCGCCGACCGGCACCGGGGTGCCGGGCAGACGCGCGTACGGGGTGCGGCAGTTGACGCTGGGCGTGATCCGCCCGTTGCGCAGCATCAGCAGCGAGGCCAGGTACTTCACCAGCCCGCCGGTGCCCGCCACATGGCCGAAGACCGCCTCCTGATTGGTGAGCAGCAGCGGCCCCTCGTACCCGAACGCGGTACGTGTCGCGGCCAGCGCCCCGCACAGATGGTCCTCGACGAAGCGGTTGCCGTCCGCGTAGTCGCTCACGAACGCCACATCCGCCGGCCCCCGCCCCGCCGGGCGCAGCACCGCCGCCACATCACGGGCGACGTTGTCCGGCGGGCCGGTGGCCACCGCGGAGGGGCCGTTGCTCCGTGAGCTGTGGAGGCGGAGACGGTGCCGGAGGCCGCCGGCCCCGGTGTCCCGGTCCAGGACGACCGCCACCGCGCCCTCGCCCGTCGCGTTGCCGTCCTGCACCGCGTCGTGCGGGCGGATGTCGCCCGGGTCGGCGGACAGGGACGTGGCCCGGTACCCGCTGCGGCTCTCGTACGAGGTACCGGCCACGAACACCGGGTCCACCGTGGTGTCGATGCCCACGACGATCGCCCGGTCGATGTCGCCGCAGCGGAACATCAGCAGCGCCGTCTCCAGGGCGCGCAGGGCCACATTGCAGGAGCCGGCCACGCTCAGCGTCGGCACCGGCAGTCCGAGTGCCGAGGCGACCGCGCCGACCACGCTCGGCGGGGTGCCGGTCATCCAGTAGTCCAGGCCGAGCGCCGCGTAGCCCTTCGCCTGCCCGACGGTGTGGTACCGCTCCGCCTCGGGGAAGGCGAACTGCAGGGAGGACGCGATCAGCACGGTCCGTTCCGGGTCCAGGTCCGCGCCGGTCAGCCCGGCGTCGGTGAGCGCCCCGTGCACGGCGCCCATCGCCAGCCGCGCGGCCCGCGAGAGGCGCCGCGCGGTGCGTTCGGGCACCGGCAGGGCCGCCACCGGGTCCCAGCCCGTCACCTGGCCGGCCAGCCGCAGCGGCAGATCCGGGTGCCGGTACGGGGACAGGCAGCTGATGCCCTCGCTGATCACCCGCCAGAAGGTGCCCAGGTCGGTGCAGGCGGTGCCGTCCGGGCCCGGGAGGACCAGGCCGGCGCCGGCCAGCCGCAGCCACGGCGGCGGGTGCTCACCCATCGGAACCGCCCAGCAGCAGCGCGCTGCTGACGCCGCCGATCTGGTAGTTGAAGCTCAGCGCCCGGTCGAACTCCAGCGGCCTCGCCTTGTCACCCGGCACCGGGTCGAAGCCGCACAGGTCCGACGGCACCTCGCAGTTGGCCGTGGGACACACCAGGCCCTCGCGCATCATCAGCAGGGTCAGCGCCGCGCCCAGGTTGCCCAGCGGGGCGCCGCTGTGCCCGAAGCACGCTTCCTGGGAGGAGACCAGGATCCGCCGCGCCGCCTCCGCCCCGTACAGCTCGCGCACCGCGTTGCCCTCGATCCGCGTGAACAGGCGGTCGCCCTCCGCCCCGCCGTTGATGTAGGGGATCCGGGACAGCCCGACGCCGCCCTCCGCCAGCGCCTGCCGGGCCGCCGCCGCCAGCGCCGAGCCGCTGGAGTCGATCGCCACCGCACTGCCGAGCCCGCTGCGGGTCGTGGCCTGCGCCAGCACCGTGCCGTACGGGCGGGCCCCGCGCCGGTCCGCGCGCTCGCGGCTCTCCACCACCAGCGTCACCGCGCCGTCGCCGTAGTTCATGCAGTCGCCCGCCGCGTCGTAGGGGCGCATCGGCCGGTCGTACCGGGGCGCCGCCGGCGGGTCGTCGTTGTGCCGGGCCCGTACGCCGGTCCGCTCGGCGACCTGCCGCAGCCGGTCGCCGTGCAGCACCCGCTCGGTGTCGAACCGGTCCACCCCGGTCACCACCACCAGGTCGCTCTGCCCGCTCGCGATCAGCAGCCGCGCCATCCCCAGCAGCACCGCCGACGACGCGCAGCCGCACGTCACCGTGTAGCTGGGCCCGGTGCTGCCGCACCAGGACGCCTGCACCGCGCCCACATCGCTCTGGGTGCCGGCGATCACCAGCCGCACGAACAGCGACTTGGCGTCCGCCGGATCGATGGTCTCCGGGTCGGCGTCGTGCCACGCCCGGTAGCTGTCGTAGTTGCTGTCCACCCCGGCGCGCGCGGTGAGGACGGCGGCCGGCGCCAGGTCTCCCGCCCGCGCGTCGAGTCCGGCGTCCCGGCACGCCTCGTCCAGCGCGACCATCCCGTACAGATGCACCTCGGCGAAGCTGCGCAGATGCCGTTCGGGGATCTCCGGCAGCCGCTCGCCGAACACCTCGCGGGCCCCGTGCACCACCCCGTGGTGGAAGCCGTCGTTGTCCAGATGACTGATGCCGGCCGACGCCGTACGCCACAGGTCCCCGGCCGTCACCACCGGGCCCGCCGGGCCGCCCGGCAGGCAGCAGCCGATGCCGGTGACGACCGCGTCCCGCGCCGCGCTCACAGCGCCCCCGCGTCCACGTTCACTGCCTGCCCGGTCATCCCGTCCGACAGCCCCGACAGCAGGAACAGCACCTGCCGCGCCACCTCCTCCGGGCGCACCAGGCGGCGCAGGATGGTGGTGCGGATCGCGCTGCGCAGATAGCGCTCCCAGGTCAGGTCGGCCGGGCCGTGGTGCCGCGCGAGGCTGGCCATGAACGCGTCCCCGTACCGGCCGCCGTCGGTGGCGGCCGGGCTGTCGGTGAGGCCGGGGCAGACCGCGTTCACCCGGATGTTGAACGGGCCGAGCTCGGCGGCCAGCGCCTGCGTGAGACCGTTCAGCCCGAACTTCGCCGCGCAGTACGCCGTGTTGGCCGGCAGCCCCCGTTTCCCGGCGATCGACGACACGATGACGATGCCGCCGCGCCGCCGCTCCATCATCCCGGGCACCGTCGCCCGGCACACCCGGAACGCGCCGGTGAGGTTGGACTCCAGCGTCGCGTTCCACCGCTCCTCGGGCAGATCGCACAAGAACGCCTGCTCGCGCGCCTCGCCGGCGCAGTGCACCAGCAGATCCACCGGGCCGAGCGCCGCCTCGGCGTCCGCGACCGCCCGCCGCACCGCCGCCGAGTCCGCCAGGTCGGCGGGTACGGGCACGGCTGTCCCGCCCGCCGTGCCGATCTCCTTGGCGACGCGCTCCAGCGCCTCCGTATTGCGGGCCAGCAGCGCCACCTTGGCGCCGTGCGCGGCCAGCATCAGCGCCAGCACTTCGCCGATGCCGCTGCTCGCACCGGTCACCAGGGCGGTCTGCCCGGCGAACAGGCCGGGCGCGAAACCCGAGTTCATCAGAGCCATATCAGTCCTGGACGATCCGGCTGGGAAGTCCGCCACCGTCCACCTCCATCACTGTGCCGGTTGTCGAGGGGTTGCGGGCCGCGAACACGACGGCGTCCGCGATGTCTTCTTCGGTGCACCAGCGGCGCAGCGGCACATGCCGCCGCAGCGTCGCCATGTACGCGGCGTGCCGGTCGCTGGCGGCGCTGCGCCGCCGCAGCGCCTCGCCGTCGATGACGCCGGGGGAGACGGCGACCGAGCGGATGCCGTACTCGCCCAGCTCCACCGCCCAGGTGCGGGTGAGGGATTCCACCCCGGCCTTGGCGGCGCAGTAGGCGGACTGGCCGTAGGCGCCCGCGCTCACCGCCGAGGAGATGTTGATCAGGACCCCGCCGCCGCCCGGCCGTTGCCGCAGCATGAGTTCCGCGCCGGCCCGGCCGGTGAGGAACACCCCGGTCAGGCAGGCCCGTACGGTGCGGTCCCAGCTGTCGGCGGGGTGCGGGCGCAGCGTACGGGTGCCGTCCGCCGCCTCCCGCACGCTCACCAGACGGTGGGAGTAGTTGCCGCCCGCGTTGGCCACGCACACCTCCAGCGGAGGCGCTTCGGCGGCGAGGTGATCGAACAGGGCGGTCACCGACGCCTCGTCGGTGACGTCGGCCGGTACCGCGTGCAGCGTCAGACCGTCCCCGGCGGCCCGCCGCACCTGCTCCTCCAGGGTCGCCGGGTCGCGCCCGCAGATCACGGTGTGCCAGCCCTCGGCGGCCAGCCGTCGGGCGATGGCCGCGCCGAGACCCCGGCTGCCACCGGTGACCAGCGCGGTACGAGGGGCCTGGGACGGGTCAGGCATGGAACAGCAGCCCCCCGTAGAACCAGCCCGAGCCGACCGTGGGGGTGAGCACCAGCTGGCCGGGGCGCAGCCGCCCGTCCTTGGCCATCTCGGAGAGCACGATGGGGATGGAGGCGCTGCCGGTGTTGCCGCGTTCCTCGAAGTTGGTGACGAACCGATCCTCGGGGATCTCCAGTTGTTCCCGGATCCGGCTGTGCATGGGCCCGGTGCCGGGGTGCGGTACGACCCAGTCGACGTCGGCCATCTTCACCCCCGAGCGGGGCAGCAGGGTGCCGGCGACGGTCTCGTGGGCGCCGACCGCGATGTCCACGAGCTTCGGATCGCTCTTGATCCAGCCGTTCGGCGGGAGCACGGTCACGGTGCCGGCGCCGTCGCCGTCGCTGATCAGCAGCGAGTCGACCAGGCCGCGTCCCGCCGGGTCGGGCTCGCCCCTGGTGAGGACGGCGGCGCCCGCCGCGTCGCCCACGATCAGGCCGCCCTTGCTGCCGGGGCGCACCCGGCGGGAGAACCGGTCCGCGCCCACCACCAGGGCGTTCGTCCAGTGCGGGGTGGTCTTCAGCAGTGCCGCCGCCAGCTGGGTGCCGTGCACGAAACCGGTGCAGGCGCCGCAGACGTCGAAGGCCAGCGCCCGGTCCGCGCCCAGCAGACGGGCGGCGGTGGGCGCGTGTTCGGGGACGAACTGCCGGTCGGTCCAGTTGCTGAGGATCAGCAGATCGATGTCGCCGGGTTCGAGTCCGGCGTCCGCCAGCGCGTCGGCGGCGGCGAGCCGGGCCATCTCCGGGACCGTCTCGTCCTCCTCGGCGACATGCCGGCCGCGTACCTCGATGCGGCCGATGACGGCGGCGTCCACCGCGTTGCCCGCGACCTCCTCGGTGGCCTCGTTACGGACATGGGTGCGCGGGTAGTAGTGCCCGAATCCGGTGAAGCGGAGGCCGGATCCGCGCCACAGCGGTGTATCCACGGCGAACCTTTCTGAGGGTGGGACGGCGGTGCTCACTGGTAGCGGAAGGCCATGGCGCCCCAGCTGAAGCCGCGGCCGATGCCGACGGCCACGATGAGATCGCCGGGGCGCACCACACCGGCTTCGAGGTTTTCCGACAGGCAGCTGGGGATGGACACGCTGGAGGTGTTGCCCCGGTGCTCGATGTTGGTGAGCACCCGCTCCCAGGGGAGTTCCAGCTCGCCGCACACCTGCTTGATCATGTTGAGATTGCCCTGGTGCGGGATGAACCAGTCGACGTCGGAGACCTTGAGGGAGTTGCGCTCCAGGATCTCCCGCCCGGCGCCGACCAGCAGCTTGGGCCCGACGGAGCCGACCTCCCGCCCCTTCATGAGCATCTTGTCGTTCTCGTCGATGTCGAAGGCGCCGAAGTAGCTGCCGTCGGCGTGCAGGACGACATCGAGCAGGCCGGACTGCCCGCCTTCGGGGGCGGCCGACCAGACGGCGGCCGCCGCGCCCGCCCCGAAGAGCGCCGAGTAGCGGTAGTCGAAGTTGAGGATGGGGCGCGGGTTCTCGGCGCACACCACCAGGACGTTGCGCAGTCCCATGGCGGGCAGCAGCGAGGCGGCCACGGTGGAGGAGTACATGAACCCCGCGCAGGCCACCGCGCCGATGTCGAAGCAGGCGGCGCGCTTGAGGCCGGCCAGCTCCTGCAACGGCAGGGAGATGTCCATGTAGTTGTTGGTGGCGGAGGAGGGGTTGGAGCGCGGCCGGGTGGTGGAGGTGGTGCCGATCACCAGGTCGATGTCGTCGGCGGTGAGACCGGCGGCGGCCAGGGCCCGGTCCACGGCCTTGGCGCCCATCTCGACGGCGCGTTCGGAGTCGTCGGCCGGCCAGTGCCGCGAGCGGATGCCGGTGTGCTCGCGGATCCAGGCGTCGTCGATGCCCAGCTTGTCGATGGCCTCGAAGTGGCTGTTGTCGACGGGCTCGCCGGGGAAGTAGTGCCCCACGCCCGCCAGGCGCACCGGGGCGAAGGCGGTACGGCCGGAGCCCGTCATGGGGGCGGTGGCGGCAGCGGTGGTCATCGGTAGTGTCCTTCCGGGTCCATGCGGCGCAGCATGGCGAGTTCGTGGTCGGTGACGGGCTTCTCGTGCCAGACGTCGGAGGCGTCGGCGTCCCAGGTGGTGAGCGTGCGCACGGCTTCCTCGGGTGTGAGGTCCCGGTCGTGCGGCGGCAGCCAGCTGACGAGCCGGAAGGCGTCGTCCGGGCCGGACCGGTGGAAGCGGCCGAACTGGCTGACCACGTCCCGGATCCGGTCTCCCGGGCTGGTGTGGTGCGCGACCTCCGGTACGTACCGGCGTGGCCCGGCCGTGGCGACCACCACGCAGTCGGTGCTCGAAGCGATGTCGTTGGCGCCGCCGGAGCCGGTGATCCAGCGTCCGGTGGGCAGCCGGGTGGTGTTGAGCCGGCCCGTGCGGTCGATCTCGGCGGCGGCGAGCACGCCCAGGGCGCGCGGGCCCGCGGCCACCGCGCCGCCCAGCGTCTCGGCGACACCGGCCAGCATCCGGGTGCGGGGCGCGTGCCGCTGGCTGAAGAGGAAGACGTCCCCGTCCTCCGGTTCCATGCCGAGGAAGCCGAGTTCGGCGGCGACGGTCACCGGGCGGCCCGCCTCGGCGAGTTGCCGGGCGGCCAGCCAGGCGGCCATGTGGGAGGCGCCGATGCCGGCGAGCAGTGTGTCGTAGCCGCGTTCGGTGACCAGGTCCACGATGGCGCGGGCCCCCAGCACGATCAGCTGTTCCTGCTCGGTGGGCGGGGCCGGCGCCTCGTCCTCCGGTGCCGGCCCCGGCGCCGGTGCCGGACGCGCCGGTGCGGTCAGCGCGGCGCGCCGTTCCGTGCCGAGCCGCTCCAGGTACCCGGCGTGGTCCGGGACGTCGCCGACCCAGGTGTCGTACCACTCGCGCGCCGTCTCCGGGGTGCGGCAGGCGGCGACGATCTCGGTCAGGTGCCGGTAGTCGTCGAGATAGCCGGGGATGCCGGCCAGGTTGTCGGTGCGCAGCGACTGCGGGTGGGCGCCCAGCGGTGCCTCGCACAGGCCGAGGACCCGGTGCGCCGGGATGATCACCCGGTCGGGCATGGCGGCCACGGTCGCCTCGTCCACGATGGCCTCCACCGAGACGAGTACGCCCCGGTCCGCCGCGTACGCCGCCCAGGCGCCCTCGCCCAGCGGCGGGACGGCGACCACATTGCCGGCCCGGTCGGCGCACACCCCGTGGAAGAGGGCGAGGTCGGGGCGGAGCGGTTCGAGGAGCGCCACCTCCCGCCGCGGGTCGCGCGGGTCGGGGAGGACGTGCAGCAGTCCGTCCTTGCCGTGCCGGAGGTCACTGTCGGCGATCCGGGAGCCGGTGGTGGCGTACGGCTGGCCGAGCGCGGCGGCCATCAGCCGCTGGGTGTACGTCAGCAGCGACCACAGCTCGATCTCGAACGGGTCGCCTTCGGCCAGGTCGCGGTAGAGCCGGTTGGGGCGCGGGGACGGGTAGGTGTCGCCGACGAAGCCGGTGATGACCTTGCGGACCGCGCCGGAGAGCGCGAGCGCGTGGGCGCTGGAGTGCACGGCGGTGGTGGAGACGGTGAGGCTGCGGGTGCCGTGGAAGGTGCGGGCGAGGGCGGCGAGCAGGGCGTTGGGGCGGGAGAGGGTGGCGGCCAGGTGGACGTGGTCGCCGGGGCGGACGAAGTGCCGGATGAGGTCGTCGGGTCCGGTGGCCAGGAACGGAGCGGCGGCCGGTGGGGCGGGGCCGTCGGCGACGGCATGCGCCGGCGGCGGTAGGGGTGCGTTCATCGAAACTCCTGCCGTACTGCGGTGCCGGGACGTGCGGGGGTCTCCCCGGTCAGGCCCGTTCCAGGGCCATGAGGGAGGTCTGGCTGCCGAAGGCGAAGGACATGGACAGCGCCAGGTCCAGCTCGGCGTCCCGGGGCCCTTCGGCGACATGGTCGGTGTCGCACTCGGGGTCGGGGTTGACCACGTTGGCGGTGGGGGCGAGCCGCTGGTGGTGCAGCATCAGGGAGGTGGCGGCCACGTTGATGGCGCCGGCCATGCCGAAGGTGTGGCCGTAGATCGGCTTGTTGGAGCCGTGCGGGGGAAGCTCGCCGTCGTCACGTCCCGGGTAGAGGGCGCGCAGGGCGCGGCTCTCGGCCAGGTCGTTGTAGCGGGTGGCGGTGCCGTGGCCGCAGATGTAGCCGAGCTGGTCGCGGTCGCGGCCCACCTCGGTCAGCAGATCGGCCATCGCGCCGGCCGTCACCTTGCCGGTGAGGTCCATGCTCGTGCCGTGAGCGGCCTCGTTCATGGCCTTGTGGCCGAGGATCCGCGCGTAGACGCGGGCGCCGCGGGCGCGGGCGGTCGATTCGCGTTCCAGGCACAGGGTCACGGCGCCCTCGCCGAGGGCGAATCCGGCGCGGTCGCGGTCGTAGGGACGTACGGCGCGGTGCGGTGCGTCGCGCTCGGGTGACAGCACCCCGTCGCCCAGGGCGAGATAGCAGCGGGCCACCTCGGGGAGGATCGGGAACTCGTGCCCGCCGGCGAGTACGACGTCGGCGTTGCCCGACCGCAGTTCGCGCAGCGCGAGGCCGATCGCGTGGTGGCCGCCGACGCAGGCGCTGGAGACGGTGGTGACCAGGCCCTGGGCCTGGACGTGGATGGCGGCCATGGTGGCGGGGCAGCCGGGCAGGCCGCGGAACATGGCGCCGCTGTCGCCGAACGGCCCGCCGGGGGCGGTCGGGTCGGGCGTGTGCAGGGTCTCGCGCCACCAGCTGAGCGGGCCGCGCGAGGAGGACTGGACGATACCGAGCCGGTGCGGTGGTACGTCGCCCTTGCCGAGTCCCGCGTCGCGCAGCGCCGAGGAAATGGCGGACATGACCACCAGGATTTCGCGGGTGTATTTCCGGGCGTGGGAATCGGGGAGGTCGGGGAGATGCGGCCGGTGGTCGAACTCCCCGAGCTGGGCGGCGGCGTGCACGGGAAGTCCGTGCGCGGCGGAATCGAAGCGGGTGAGCGGGCCGACCTGGGAGGTGCCGGTCGAAAGGTGATTCCAGAAATCGCGCACATTGTGTGTGCGGGGAAGGATTGTGCCCATCCCGGTGACGACCACAGGTTCGGATCGCCCAGCGGGTGCGGAGCCATCACTATGCATGGCGTCGAACTTAATGACGGGCGGTACGGCGGGAAACTGACGCCCGGTACTCACTGCGGTGCCCCGGCGGTACCGCTGATACCTGTGCGGTGCGTGCGCGCACCGGGACGCGAGTGGCCGGCACGCGGGTGGCCGGGACGCTGAACCGCCCCGTACGCGCGGCGGCGTCCGGGGCGGTGCGGGGTGGACCGCGGGGCGGTCCGTACGGCGGTCGGTCAGGCGTTCTTGATGTCCCGCCGCTCGATGCCGACGGTGCCGGCGGCCACCAGCGCCGCGCTGACCAGCAGCAGCGCGAGCGGCCCGGTGAGGGAGAAGCCGGTGGTCAGCGGGTCGGAGCCGAGCGCCCATTCCCAGGGGGAGAGGACCGAGACCGGCTCCAGCGCGTCCGCCAGCGGGGCGATGGCGTGCAACAGATAGCCGACGACCAGGACGGCGGCGGCGGTGCCCAGGGACGCCGCCCGGGGCAGCCCGAAGCCGGCGGCGGCGTAGGTGACGGCCGCGTGCAGGACCGCCAGCAGCCACACCGCGAGCGAGGCGGCGGTGACCCCGGACGCGGACACGTCCATGTCCAGGGCGATGACAGAGGACAGGACGGCCGCCCACACCAGCACTCCGGCCACCGCGAGCACGGCGGTGGCCACCGCGAAGCGCAGCAGGTACACGCTCCGGCGCCGCACCGGCAGCGCCAGGAGCAGTTCGAGGCGGCCGGACTCCTCGTCACCGGCGGTGAGTGCGCCGGTGGCGGTGACGGCCATCAGCCCGAGCAGCAGCGGCAGCAGGACCGCGTACAGATTCCCCTTGAGATATCCGGCGGCGGTGTTGAACTGGTCGAGACCGAATGCGGCGGCGAGGTCGGGGGAGAGGCCGTTGGAGAAGTCATCGAGCGAACCCGAACTCTCCATCGAGGGCCAGACTCCGATCACGGACCAGGCCAGCAGCACCAGGGCCGCGGACCAGGCGATGACGGTGCGCCGCTGGACGTGGGCGACGCGCAGGAACAGCTCGGTGTTCGGCGACGGCATGCGTTTCTCCTACCGTTTCGGAGATCAGGTGCTCAGGAGCGGGGCCGAGGACGTGCCGGGGCCGGTCCCGTTCGTCTGGTAGTGGTGGAAGAACGCTTCTTCCAGGTCGGGTTCCGGCGCGGTGAGGGATTCCAGCTCGTAACGCGCCAGCACCCGCAGCAGCTCGTCGGGCGATCCGCTCCAGGCCACCGTGATCCGCCGGTCGTCGACCGTCACCTCGGAGGCGCCGGCCAGCTGCCGCAGTTCCTCGGCGGACGGCATGTCGCCGATGAAGACGGCGTGGAACCGCTGGGCGGCGCCCCGGCGCATCTCCTCCGTCGGCCCGGCCGCCACCAGTTGGCCGCCGCGCAGCACCGCGACCTCGCCGGCCACCCGCTCCACCTCGGAGAGGATGTGGGAGGACAGCAGGACGGTACGGCCGTCGGCCGCCGCCTCCTCCACCGTGGCGAGGAAGACCTGCTGCATGAGCGGGTCGAGGCCGTTGGTGGGCTCGTCCAGGATGAGCAGTTCCGGCTTGGCCATGAAGGCGCCCACCAGGCCCAGCTTGCGCCGGTTGCCGGTGGACAGGCCGCGTACCGGCTTCTTCGGGTCCAGGGCGAACCGTTCGGTCAGCTGGTCGCGGTAGGCGGTGTCGGTGGTGCGCCGGATCCTGGCCCACATGGTGAGCGTCTGGGCCACCGTCAGCCGGTCGTCGAGCCGCAGTTCACCGGGGAGATAGCCGATCCGGGCGCGGACCTCCGGGTTGGCGGCCGGGTCCTCGCCGAGTACCCGTACCTGTCCCGCGGTGGGGCGGGTGAGACCGACCAGCATCCGGATCGTGGTGCTCTTTCCGGCGCCGTTCGGACCGAGATAGCCGAACACCACGCCTTGCGGCACGGTGAGATCGAGTTTCTTCACAGCGGTGAAGGCCCCAAAGGTTTTGGTAACTCCCTCACATGTGATGGCCGCGACCACATTTTCTCCCCTCACCAGCATGGTTACGCGCACAGATGGGCGCACAGCGGCGCCCGGCGAGGGCACACAGCCGCTCGCCGACGCATATTCACTCTATTCTGAATGAACAGAATCTGCTATCCGGGGCGGCACGGGACGGTGCGCCGCGACCGCGCCTCGCCACCAGTACCCGTCCTCCACGCCCAGCGCCGTGGTCCGGTCCAGCGCACCGGAATCCCGCAGCAGCCGGACCCCCGCCTCCAGCAGCGCTGGATCGCGCCCGGCCAGCGGCCGGGCCAGCTCCAGTGCGGCCGTGAGCGCACCACCGTCCGGAGCCAGCCGCTCGACGCCACCGCGCCGGGCCAGCTCGGCGCCGGACAGCCGGCCGCCGGTCAGCAGCAGATCGGCCGCCACCCCGCGCCCGGCGCGCTGCACGAGGGAGTGCACCCCGCCGCCGCCCGGCACCGCGCCCACCGTCAGCTCGGGCAGACCGAAGACGGCGCTCTCGGCGGCGACCACCAGATCGCAGGCAAGCGCCACTTCAAGCCCGCCGCCCAGGGCGTACCCCTCCACGGCGGCGACGGTGGGGAACGGCAGCCGGTGCAGCGCGGTGAGCACCGCACGGAAGTGGTCCCGGCGCACCGCGCGGCGCGCGATGTCGTGCCAGTCCGGCTCACGGGTGTCGGCACCGCTGCAGAACGAGCGGCCGGCCCCGGTCAGCACCAGGGCGCGCGGCCGGTCCGGATCGGGCCCGGCGGCGGCGAGGTCCCGCATCAGGGCGGCCAATCGCTCCAGCATGACGGTGGAGAGCGCGTTGTGCGCCTGCGGGCGGTCGAGGGTGAGGGTGACCACGTGGCCGGTGCGGTCCACCCGGACGAGATCGGCGGCGGAGGTCATCGGCTCAGGACCGGACGCGCGGCGGTGGCGGAGGCGGCACGGCCGATGGGCCTGCGCAGCAGTTCCCTTCTGCTGGACACCCCGACCTTGCGGAATACCCGGCTGACGTAGTTCTTGACGGTCTGCCGGGTGAGAAAGAGCTGGTCGGCGATTTCCTCGTTGGAGCGGCGCTGGAGCAGTAGATCCAGTACCTCTTCCTCGCGCCGGGTGAGCCGCCCGGTGGCGGAGACGGCGGGCCGCATGTCGCGCGCCTCGACGGGCGGCGGGGTCTCGGCGCGCTTGCCGAGATAGAGAAAGGACCGGCCCTTGCGGGCGTCGCACAGCGCGCTCATGATCTGGTCGGGCGGACAGGAGTCATGGACGAACCCCATCGCGCCGGAGTTCAGCGAGTCCAGTACCTCGGGGGCGCCTTCCCGCCCGTACAGCACGATGCTCAGGTTCTCCGCCCTGATCATCCGCTGCAGCGGGACGCTGCGGCGGAGCGACCGCCATTGCTCGTACTCCAGCAGGAGCACATCGGGGTGGAACCGTTGCAGCAGCTGCCCGGTCTCGGTCAGCAGCGCCGAACTCCCGACGAAGCGGAAGAAGTCCTTCTGGCTCACCAAGTCGTGGATGGCCTGCCGAACCAGCGGGGAAGTGTGTGCGACAGCAACTCTGCACACGCCGATCTCCGTCATGAATCCCCTTGTCCCCCGAACCCGGCACGCATTCCGGCGTGCCGGACTGACGAGTGGAATCGTTAACGTTCATTATTTTCTGAACGATGCTAACACGGGGGCTCCATCGTAAGGTTACGTAAAGATTTCGAAAAATCCACGGCCTGATACGAACGGTCCGCAGGAGCGTGGGACCCGGGTTGTGGGGATGCACCGTGCCCCGGAGGTTCCACATCCTCCTTGCGCGGGGGCGGGTGGCCGGCCCGGCGCCGTCGAGAAGGCGGTTCAGCACGTCGCCGGCGCCGGCGGGGGAGACCATCCCGCCGCCCCGGGTGCATACGATCGCCGGACCCGCCCGCCGAGCGGGCCGGTTGACGGGACGTCAGGGGAGCGCGACCACCGTCGCCGCGTACGACAGACCGGCGCCGAAGCCCACCAGCAGGGCCAGATCGCCGCTGCCGACGTCCTCGGTGGCCATCACCGCCTCCATGGCCAGCGGGATGGAGGCGCCCGAGGTGTTGCCCGCGGTGACGATGTCGCGGGCGATCACCGTGTCGTCGCTGAGCCCGAGGCGCTTGGCCAGCCCGTCGATGATGCGGACGTTCGCCTGGTGCGGGATGAACGCGTCCAGGTCACCCGGCGTCAGCCCGGCGGCCGTCACCGCCTCCTGCGCCGCCTTCGACACCTCGTACACCGCCCACCGGAAGACCTGCTGCCCCTTCTGCGTCAGGGCCGGCCAGCGCAGCCCGGGCTCGGCGCGCAGCGCGTCCCACGGGGCGGTCTGCGTCACCGCGTCCCACTGGCCGCCGTCCGCGCCCCACACCACCGGGCCGATGGCCTGGGTGGCGGACGGGCTGACCACCACCGCGCCCGCGCCGTCGCCGAAGATCATCGCGGTGGAGCGGTCCTCCACGTCCAGCAGGTCCGTCATCCGCTCCGCGCCGATCACCAGGACGTGGCCGCCCCGGGCGCGTACCGTGTCGGCCGCCAGCGACAGCGCGTGGACGAAACCCGCACAGCCCGCCGACAGATCGAAGGCCGCCGCGCCGTGCGCGCCGAGCCGGTGGGCGATCGCGGTCGCGGCGGCCGGGGTCTGCCACAGATGGGTGAAGGTGGCCACGATGACGCAGTCCAGAGCGTCCGCCGTGATGCCCGCCGCCGCCAGTGCCTTGCCCGCGGCGGCCGACCCCATCTCGGTCAGGGTCTCCTGCGGCCCGGCCCAGCCCCGGGTGACGATCCCCGTGCGTTCGCGGATCCACGCGTCGGAGGAGTCGATACGTTCGCACACCTCCGCGTTGCCGACCAGCCGGTGCGGACGGTAGCCACCCACGCCGGAGATCCGGGCGTGCGGGGCGCCGCCGGTGGCATGGCGGCCGGAAGGGGTGATCCGAGGCTTCATCGTGCTGGCCTTTCTCATCCTCAGTCGGCGAATGTTACCCGGGCGAGCGGGTCGAGACGCCCGCCGCGGAGCAGTGTCCGGCAGCGGAAACGCTGGATCTTGCCGCTGGGCGTTCGTGGCAGGGTCCCACGCGGCAGGAAGAGGCATTCGGCCAGGGCCACCCCGGACTTCTCCAGGGCCACCGCGGCGGCCAGGTCGGCGATCGGCGCGAAGTCGCGCGGCCTGCCCTGCGGTTCGAGCAGCAGCACCAGCCGGGGCAGCCCGCCGGCCCCGGCGTCCACCACTGCCACACACCCCTTGCGGACCTGGGCGTGCCCCTCGATCGCCGACTCGATCTCGGCCGCGTACACCTTCCGGCCGCCGACCGACAGCATGTCGTCCTCCCGCCCCACCACGTACAGTTCGCCCCCGTGCCGGAACCCGAGGTCGCCGGTGCGCAGCCGGTCGCCGCCGGGGAAACGGGCGGCGGTACGGTCCGGGTCGGCGTGGTAGCCGGTGGCCAGCGAGGGCGAGCCGACGGTGATCTCGCCGAGGGTGCCGTCCCGCGCCGTCCCGCCGGTGGCCAGCTCGACGCCGGGCAGGGCCAGGCCGCAGGAGACCAGCCGGGTGGCGCGCGGGTGGTCGGCGCCGACCGCGCGCACCAGGCCCGCGCCCAGGGCCTCCCCGTCGAAGTCCCGGGCCAGCGGCACCTGGTCCCAGGGCTTGCCGGCCACCGCCAGGGTGGCCTCCGCCATGCCGTAGGCGGGCTGGAACGCGGTGCGGGACAGGCCGTGCGGACCGAACCGCTCCTGCGCCGCCGCCAGATTGGCCCAGTCGACGCGCTCCGCGCCGATCACCGCCGTCCGCAGCCGCGCCAGACCGCCGCGCAGCGCCCCCCGGCCCTGGGCGCGGGCGGCGAGGTGGACGGCGGTGCTGGTCCCGGCCGTCAGCGTCGCCCCGTACTCCGCGAGGTCCCGGAACCAGCTGCGCGGGGCCATCGCGAACCGCTCCGGGGTGGAGAGCACGAAGTCGAAGTCGTGGGCCCAGCAGTAGAGCAGGCAGCCGAACATGCCCATGTCGTGCGAGAGCGGCAGCCAGGAGACGCCGGTGTCCCGGCCGGGCCGGCCGCCGGTGAGGTGCAGCAGCAGGTCGAGTTGCGCCTCGATGGCGCGGGTGGTGAGCGCCGAGCCCTTGGGGGTGCTGGTGGAGCCGGAGGAGTACTGGATGAAGGCGAGGTCGTCGGGGCCGGGCGGGCACGGGTCGATACGCCGCCCCGTGTCGGGCACGTGCCAGGTGCTGGTGGGCAGCGACCGGGTGAGGGCGGGCGGCACGAGCGAGAGGATCCCCTCGTCGGCCAGCAGGAGCACCGGGTCGAGCCGTTCGGTCAGGGCGGTGAGCACCTGGCCGTACTCGCGCGGGCTCTGGCCCCGGGCGGGCAGCGGCAGCGAGGCCGGGACGCCGCCGGCCAGCCAGATCGCGAGCAGCCCGCGCACGGTGGCCGGGCTGTTGGTGGCGACGGCGGCCACCGTGGTGCCGGGCCGCACCCCGGCCGCGCGCAGCCCGGCGGCCCAGGCACGGGCGTCCTCGGCGACCTGGCGCCACGGCGTGTGCGCGAAGCCCTCGCCGGCCCAGGCGTGCAGGGTGCCGCGTGCCGCGCCGTGGGTGAGCGCCTTCCACAACCGCATCGAAATGTCCCCCTTGTTTCTTGTCGATCGGACGGAGACGGCCATTGGTACGGGTCTTTTCGCGGTGTCCGGGCATTGCCGCCCGGAATGGCGGAGAAGTCGTACGGGGATTCCGGTGCCGCGGTCGGCGTCGGGCTCGACGGTACCGCCGGGGCACCGTACGGGGAAGGTTCCCGGCGGTGTTATGTGGAGCCGGAAGCAATGTCCCGTAAGTACTGGCGAAGAAGGCCGGTTTGGGGCAGGATGAGGCTGCCGGACCCTCGATGAGCGGCACTGATGCGACGGCCGCGGCCGGGCCGGCGGCACCAGCCAGCAAGTTTATCTGTCAACCGGTTTGATCTCGCCGAAAACCGTGAACCGGATGCGGCGGGATGAAATCGAAAGCGCATCACGGGGAACAATGTGTGCAGAGACGCCGGCGAACGGGGGCGAAGCGCATGCGCATTCGCTCTGAAGTAAGCCAATCGAACAGGATTCGCGGAGAATACACGGGGGCCGGCATCCAGGAGGCCGCCGGGCGCGACGACGAGGAACCTCCCATATGGGCCCACCCGGCGCCGCCGCTCATCGGCCGCGCCACCGAACTCGGCCGCCTCGGTGATCTGCTGGCGGCCCCGGGCCCCCGGCTGGTCACCCTCTGCGGCCCGGCCGGCATCGGCAAGAGCGCGCTCGCCCGCGCCGCCGTCACCGCCCGTGCCGCCCGGGGGGACTGCGCCGTGGTCGCCCTCGACCTCGCCGACGCGGGCGGGGACACGGCGGTCGGCTCCACCCTGGCCGCCCTCGCGGGCACCGGGCCGCGCAACGACGACGGCCTGCAACTCGTCCTCCTCGACAACTGCGACCCCGTCGTCGACGCGGTCGCCGACGGCGTCCTGCGGCTGCTGGCCGCCGCACCCTGGACGGTCGTGGTGTGCGCCAGCCGCACCCCGCTCGACGTCTACGCCGAACACCTCATCCCCGTCGGCCCGTTGCGGACCGGCGAGGACCGCGAGGACGGTGGGGGCGGCGAGCACGGCGACGCGGAGCGGCTGTTCACCGAACGGGTCAGCCCGTACTACCGGCACGGCATCACCGGCGCCCCCGAACGCGCCGCCGTCACCCGCATCTGCGCCCTCCTGGACGGCATCCCGCTGGCCCTGGAGATCGCCGCCGAGGCCATCGGCCCGCTCAGCCCCGCCGAACTCGAAGGCCGGCTGCGGCGCGGCGAATACCCCGCCCGCGCCCGGCTGCGCGACGTGCCCGCCCGCCACCGCTCGGTCGGCCACGCCCTCGGCTGGGGCGAGAGCGCCCAGCGCGAGGAGGACATCACCCTGCTGAGGCGGCTGTCGGTGTGCGAGTCCCGCATCGACCTGGACACCGCACGCCAGTTGAGCGGCATCGACCGCGAGGAGATCACCGGCGGGCTGCGCCGCCTCGTCCACCAGGGGCTGCTCGTCAGCGTCGACAACGGTCTCGGCGGCTACTCG
This sequence comes from Streptomyces sp. NPDC059853, assembly GCF_042731495.1. Lineage (NCBI taxonomy): Bacteria > Bacillati > Actinomycetota > Actinomycetes > Kitasatosporales > Streptomycetaceae > Streptomyces > Streptomyces sp. NPDC059853. The sequence continues at coordinate 126 of NZ_JBHWJL010000026.1, read as the reverse complement.
TTCGCGATGACCCACATGGCACGCAGCCACTACCGGCGCGAACTGGAACGCGACCCGGCGGCCCTGGCCACCGCCCGCGCCCGGCACGCCGGGATCTGCCTGGCCTTCGCCGAACGCGTCGGCCGC